>NZ_JAYSGF010000015.1:0-101855 GCF_041912965.1 Chromobacterium sp.
TCAGGCCCGAGGCGCGGCTGAACTCGCAGCGCGCTAACGTCGCGCTGCTCGAACAGGCAGCCGCTTAAAACCTCGGGCCTGCCACCCGTCGGCAGGCTTGAAGGGAGCAGGGGCGCGTCGGATACGCGGCCAGCTCCGCAGCTAACAAGCGAGTCGATCTCGTTTGCTATGAACTGGAGCCGCTCTGGCTTGACTCCCCCCGCCATCTAGCCAACAATGGCCCCGCGCTGCCGCACAAACAGCGCCAGGATTAGTCTCCTGCAAACTCCCCCGGCGGACACTCCGCGTTTTCGCGGCTTTTTCGTGTCCGGTTGCTATTGCTTTGCCTAAAATCTGGGCGGGCCATGGCGGGGGCGCCCATGGGCGCGCCGGTCCGGAGGGAGCGGTGAGACTAGCCTTGTCATGTGCCCGCCTTGCCGCTTTGTCGGCCAGGCCCTTCATTCAAGGAGGTTGCAATGGCGAAGCCAGTCCGTCCGATGCCCAACATCGAATCCACTCCATCCCATTCCAAGGTTCAAGCCGTCCAGCAGGGCAGCGTTTCTCAGCAACAACCAGCGCTACCGCGTTCGCTATACCGCTTTACTTCGCTGGAAACCAAGGAAATCCGCCTGCCTTTTGTCCGCTATCTGCCGGGACGCGACTACCCGCATTACTGGCAGCCGGCCGAGCCTAAGGACTACGCCGAGGCCAGCAGGCTGGGCCGCCAATATGCCGCGCATCTGGCGCAGTGGCTGAAGACCAATTCGCCAGATGCCGGCCATGGCTTGCTGTTGCGCATTGCCAGGGATATGGATCACGGCGATCGCAGCTACCGCAACGGCCTGCGCCGTGGCTTTTTCAACTATCTGGAAGTGCTGTTGGTGGTGGCCGGGCGGCAGCTGAACCTGTTCCGCCACGTGGAGGCGATGCACCAGTTACAGCGCAGCCGGGATCTGCTGAGCTGGCTGGAGAACAAGCGCCAGCTTTAGCTGGCCTGAGCGGAGCGGTGTTTTAGTCGGGCTCAAGGCGCGCTTGGCGCTATTAGCCTAATTTCATAGAATGCCCTGCCGGCCGACGCTGGCGGGGCTTTTTATTGGAAAAGAAAGAACAGGCATGCGCGGCATGATTCAGAAGATGGGCTTGGGTTTGCTGCTGTGCGGCGCCGTCATCGGCGCGCGCGCGGAGGGCTTTCCCGCCGCCAAGCAGTTTTGGATTGTCGAGGATCAATTCCCGGTCAAGGGCGACTTGAGTTTGGATCATGTGGCGGAGGATGGTTCCTGGGTGGCCGGCACACTCAAGAGCGACGCCTTGTTTTCCAAGGAGATCAAGGGCCGTTTCGTGGTGATCAGCCAGCAAGGCGTCAAGCTTTACGGCGACAAGGACTACGACACGGAATACCTGTTTGTCGGCGACGGCGTTGGTCCGGTGGTGAACGCCTACCTTAGCAACCGGGCCTGGGTCAGCTTCTCGGTGGACAAGGAGGGCGTGGCCTATCGCGTGCCCTATGTCGCGGCGGATTACACTTGCGCGCTGGCGCTGCCCAAGGGCGACACCTGGTGCACCAATGGCCGCCAGCAGGTGGTGCCGAAGGCGCCGGCTTTCCCCTTGGGGGAGCGCTATGCGCCGAAAAAATTTGGCGATCATTACTTCCTGACCTTGTTGCAGGGGCGCAAGTTGTGGGATGCCGGCCAGTCCACTTTCTTCATCTGGAGCCAGGCCGATGGCTGGCAGCCGCAGAGCCTGCAAGCGCTGTATGGCATCGGCGCTGGCTTGCCGGCTTTTTTTGACGCCAGCCAGGACGGCGCGGTTCTCGTCGGCACGGCGGACAACTATAGGCGGCCCTTGTATGGCCACTGGTCCAACATCCCCATTGTCTGGACCCCGAGCGTGGGCGTGAAAGTGCTGAATGGCTTGGGCGCGGAGCCGGAGGGGAGCGTGTCCGGCGTCAGCGCCGATGGCCGGATGATGATAGGCAGCGCGCATGAGCTGAAGACAAGTATGTTCACGCGCCGGCTGCAAAGCACGGATGATTCTGTTCCGGTGATCTGGAACGATTCCGACACGGCGATCAAGTTTGCCGATTATCTGCAACAACACGGGGTGGAGATGCCCCAAGGCGAGGAGTTGGAAGCTTCCCCCTTCTTGATGAGCAAGTCCGGCGAGGTGTTCATGGGCGGGCTCAAGAGCGGCAAGCATTTCGTGGTCAAGGTGCCGCGCGCCGGCCAGGCTGGTCGCGTGGCGCATGAGTGAAGGCGGGAGCGGATGATGAGAAAACTAGCTGTGTTGTGCTTGGGTCTGCTGGCATTGGCCGGTGGGGTGAACGCGGCCACGCTGCCCAAGGCGTGGCTGGACAAGCCGCTGGCGCAGATACGGCAGCAGGCGCAGAACAATGACGCCGGCGCTCAGGCAGCGTTGGGCGCAATGTACAAGGACGGCGTCAAGGTGGCGCAGGACCGGGAGCAGGCCTTGTTGTGGTTGCGCAAGGCCGCCGAGCAGGGCGAAGCCGGCGCGCAAGTCGATCTGGCCGATCTCTATGCCGCCGACGGCGGGGAGGCGGCTCACGAGGCGGCGGCCGAGCTGTACCGCAAGGCCTTTGCCACGCTGCTCAAGGCGGCGGAGCGAGGCGAGGCCGAGCGGCAGCATGATCTCGGCTTCATGTATCTGAACGGTTTGGGCGTGGAGCAGAACGACGCCGAGGCCGCCCGCTGGTTCCGCAAGGCGGCGCAGCAGGGCCTGGTGGACGCCGAGGTCAGCCTAGGCTGGATGTATGAAGGCGGGCGAGGCGTGGAGCAGGACGATGCTCAGGCGGTGGCGTGGTATCGGAAAGGCGCGGACCGCGGTTATGACCTGGCGCAAACCAACCTGGGCTGGATGTACGCCAACGGCCTGGGCGTGCCGGCGGACGCGGCGAAGGCGGTGGAACTATATCGTTTGGCTGCGGTGCAGGGCCTGGCCCGCGCGCAGACCAATCTGGGCTGGATGTATTTGCAGGGCTTGGGCGTGGGCGCCGATCCCGTCGAGGCTTACGCCTGGTTCGCGGTGGCCAAGGTGAACGGCAGCCACACCGCGCCGGGCAATCTGGATCTGGCCGAGAGCAAGCTGAGCGGCGCGCGGCTGGCGGCGGCCAGGAAGCGGGGAGAGCAGTACATCGCCCGGTATTCGAAGTAAGAAGCTGTTCAAAGTCTGCCGCGCTAATCAGCGGACCGGCGCCGCAACGCCGGCCGCTGCCGCGATCAGGCCGGCTGCGCGTCGCGCAGGGTGGGGTAGTCGGTATAACCCTGTTCGTTCCCGCCGTAGAAGCTGGTCTTGTCGGCCGTGTTCAGCGGCGCGTTCAGCTTGAGCCGTTCCACAAAGTCCGGGTTGGCCAGCACCATGGCGCCGTAGGATTCCAGTTCCGCCAGGCCGGTGGCGATATCGGCGCCGATCTGGTCGCGCGGGCGGCCCGGGCGGTTGAGGATCAGCGCGCCTTGCCAGAGCCGGCGCAGCTCGGCCAACAAGGCCTCGTCGCCCAGATGCATCAGGTGCAGATAGGCCAGCCCCAGCTTGTTCAGTTCATTCACCAGATAGCGGTACAGCGTCGGGCCTTGCTCGCCTTCGTCTATGCCCCAGAGGCTGAGGCCGGGCGACAGGCGGATGGCGGTCTTGTCCGGGCCGATTTCCTCGGCGATCGCGGTGGCCACTTCGATGGCGAAGCGGGCGCGGTTTTCAATGGAGCCGCCGTATTCGTCGTCGCGGGTATTGGCGCTGGGCGCGAGGAATTGCTGGATCAGATAGGCGTTGGCGCCGTGGATTTCCACGCCGTCGGCGCCGGCCTCGATGGCGCGGCGGGCGGCGTGGCGGAAGTCCTGCACCGTCTGGCGCACTTGCGCGGTGCTCAGCGCGCGCGGGCTGGGAATCGGCTGCATTCCCGTGGCGGTGAACATGCCGGCGCCCGGCGCGATGGCGGAGGGCGCGACGCCCGGTTCATGGCGCGGGGTGTTGTCCGGGTGGCTCATGCGGCCGGCGTGCATCAGCTGGATGAAGATGCGGCCGCCCCGCGCATGGACGGCGTCGGTGACTTGCCGCCAGCCGGCGACGTGGGCGTCGGTGTAGATGCCGGGCGTGGCGAGGTAGCCTTGGCCCGCGTCGGACGGCTGGGTGCCTTCGCTGATGATCAGGCCAAGGCCGGCGCGCTGAGCGTAGTAGCGGGTGGTCAGCGGGCTCAGGCTTCCGTCCGGCAGCGCGCGCGAGCGGGTCATCGGGGCCATGGCCAGGCGGTTTTGCAAGCCGAGGCCGGCGAGGCGGATGGGATCGAATACGGTGTTCATGGCCTTATCTCCTGGGTGTCGGGGGTGTCGCCATCATCTCGCGCTTTTCCAGTGGGATAAATGGGGTATTCTGGAGAAGACTGATCCATTTTTGGAGCAATGGGGTGGAACTGCTGAACGATATGGTCTTGTTCGTCGAGGTGGTCAAGGCCAAGGGCTTTCGCCGCGCGGCGGAGGCGACCGGGGTGCCGAACTCCACGCTGTCGCGGCGCATTGCCGCGCTGGAAAAGTCGATCGGGCTGCGGCTGCTGCATCGCACCACTCGCCGCATCGAGCTGACCGAGGCTGGGCTGCTGTATTACGAGCGCTGCCGCCGCATCGTCGACGAGGCCAGGCTGGCGCATGAGCAACTGGGCGAGATGCTGGCGCAGCCCAGCGGCGTGCTGCGCGCCTCGCTGCCGGTGGATTTCGCCGTGATCTATCTGGCGCCGATGATCGCCGAGTTTGCGCGGCTTCATCCCGGCATTGATTTCGACCTGGACCTGACGCCGCGGCGCGTCGATCTGGTCAGCGAGCCCTTCGATGTCGCGGTGCGCATGGGCGTGCCGGAAAACTCGCAGCTGATCGCGCGGCCGCTGGGCGCGCTGACGCCGCATCTATACGCGTCGCCGGCGTATCTGGCGCGCGCGGGCGAGCCGTCAGCCCCGGAGGCGCTGGCGCGACATCAATGCCTGGGCGTGTTGAAGCCCGGCGTCTGGCGCTTTCACGGCGAGGGGCGGCAGCTCGAGGTGGCGGTGGACAGCCGCTTCGCCTTGAACAGCATCGGCTTGGCCAAGCGCTTGGCGACGCTGGACATGGGCATTGTGCTGATGCCGGAGGAGATCGTCGCCGATGAGGTGGCCAACGGCGCGCTGCGCCGAATCCTGCCGGGCTGGCGCGGCACGCCGGTGCCGGTGTATGCGCTGACCGAAACCCGCTTGCTGCCGGCCAAGACCCAGCGCTTCATCGAATTTCTGCAGCAGCGCCTGCGTTGACGCCAGGGGCGTCCGCCTTGAAGCGGCCGCGACTGCCGCTGCGCCAGACGCCAACGGCGGCGGTGGCCAGGATCAGCAGGATATTCAGCCCGCCGCCTATCGCCTCGCGCAGGGTGGCGGCGTGGAAGTCCGCGCCCAGCGCGCCGCCCGAGCCATTCAGCAGCGCGGCTTGCGCCAGCTGATTGGCCTGGTCCACCGCCGGCACCACCACCAAGGAGGCGTTGAGCAGAATCAGCAGCGTCAGGCCCAGCTTGAGCTGGAAGAAGCGGTTGCGCGGGCCGTAGCGCCGGTAGCCCAGCAGCAGGCCGCTGCACAGCATCAGCCACAGGCCGGGCACGGTCAGTGCCCAGGTGCCGGTCTGGATTTGCTGCCGTGTCTGCGCCAGCAGGGCCGGCGTGGTCGGGCTGGTTTCGGACAGCACGACCCAGGCCAGGATGCTGCCCAGGAACAGGGCCAGCGCGATGAAGTGGATCAGCTTGAGAGTACGGTTCATGGCTCTTCTCCAATCGGTGGGCTGAGCGTGTCCAGCGTGCTCAGCAGTTGGCGCAGGGTGTGGCAGGCGGCGGCGAAATCCGCGTCGGGCAATTGCCGCGCCAGTTGCTCGGTCCATTGCGTCTGGCTGTGTTGGGTGCCGGCGACGGTGCGTTCGCCCAGGGCGCTCAGCCGGTACAGCGGAGAGCGGGCGTGCTGGGGATTGGCTTGCACCTCGAAATAGCCTTCTTCCACCAGCTTGTGCAGTTGCTTTTGCGCGCCTTGGCGGCTGATGCCCATGCGGGCGGCGATCTGCGGCGCGGTTTGCGGCGCGCCGGCCAGGCCCACCGCGCCAAGCACTTGCCAGCGCGCGCTATTGATGCCCAGGTGGGCGACCAGTTGGTCGCCTCTTTCCAGCAGGGTGCCGTTTAGGCGGAAGATCAGCAGCATCAGCTCGGTGATGTCTTGAGGGCGATGGTTTTGCTTGGTGGACATAGGGTTTCTCTCTTTGACAACTAGTTGCCATTATTGACAACTGGTTGTCAAATTGCAAGTCCTTGTGACTCTGGGCGGTGTTTTGTTGGATAGAGGCGATACAGGAATGACGGCAGGCGCCGAGACGGCGGGCGGCGCGCGTTGCACGCCAGATAATGATAAATGCGTATGTTCTTGTAGATACAGTCAAAAATGAAAATGTAATTTCTATGTTAGCATCGTCGGCTTCCTAAAAAAGCTCAGTTCAAAGCCAATGAAAAAACTCTTGCCCTTCTTGATGTTGCTCAGCCTGCATGCCCATGCCGACGATGAGGCGTTGCGCCAGATGTTCAATTGCGACGGTGGTTTTTTCCGGTACATCGCCGAACCCGGCAAGGCCATTCCCGGTCTGCCGGTGACGGTGGAGAACGGCCGCGCCGCGCTGCGGATGCAGCCTATCCGCGATCAGGCGCGCGAGATGGAGGAGGATGTCAGCGGCGCGTCCGAGGGTTTGACTTCGCTGCTGCGCCATTCCGCCATTGAACAGCCGGTGGCGCTGACGCCGCAGTGGGCCTTGCGCAATTACGTGGAAGAGCACTTCTACAACACCAATGGTCCGTCGGACGTCAATGGCGTATTGGAAACTTATACTTGGGGTTTCCGGCTGCTGGGGCAGCGGGATATGACGCTCAAGCAGTTTGTGGCACAACGGCCGGATTTGAAGTTCAGCTGTTCCAAGGATAAGGGCGGCGTCTGCGCGCTGTACCGGCAGTGGGACAAGGGCGCTTGGAAAACCATCAAGCCTTCGCAGCAGTACGCGGATGTGCCGCGCTTGTTGCTGATCGCTTCCAAGTCCGATCCCAAGCATTTCTCGCTGGAATGCTCCTTGCTGGTGGAGGGCGAACGCCTGCCGCCGCAGTTGATCAAGGATTTGCAGCCGGATTGGGCTTTGAATTTCTGAGAACCTGTTCAAAGTCTGCTGCGCTTCGGCGATACGGCGTTGAAACCGAGCTCAAAATGCTCATGTACCGTTTGTACATTCCGCTTTTTCGCTCGTTTTCGCCTTGTCTCGCCCTTGCTCGCGAGACTTTGAACAGACTCTGAGAGCTTGGTCTCGCGTACTGCTAATGAAAAACCCACGGAAAACCGTGGGTTTTTTTGCGTGTGTTGGCGGCCTTGGCGCTTGGACTGGCGGGGGCTCAGTCCGCTTGGCGCTATGTTAATGACAAATGGCAATTAAATTCTAAAAGTCAATTACGTAGTAATAACTAAAACCTTGCCCCGGCTTCGATGCGCTTGCTATACCGGCTGTGGGCGGGGCGGGCGTCGCCTGCTCCGTGTGGTCTCCAGTGTTGGCTAACTCATTACGGGAGCATGATCATGTCTGAACAATTGCTGGGCGGTTGGTCCGGGTTCCGGCCCTTGAACGAGCAGGATCGCAAGGTGTTTCATCAGGCCACCGAAGGCCTGCTGGGCGTGAAATACGTGCCCTTGGCGGTATCCACCCAGGTGGTGGCGGGGGAAAACTTCATCTTCCTGGCCAGCGCGGAAGTGGTCTACCCCGGCGCGCAGCCGCACTTGGTGGCGGTGTACATCTTCCAACCGCTGGGCGGCAAGCCGCCGCATGTGGTTCGCATCGAGAACCTGCGTTTGTAAACATCCCGCCAAGACGCTGTCACGTCTCCAGCCCGCCGCTCGGCGGGCTTTTGTTTTGGGTCGCCGCCGCTTGTTCCAGCAGCCATTGTTTAAAGATGCCCATTTCCGGGTCGCGCACCGTGTCCGGGCGGTGTATCAGGTAATAAGCGAGCGCGCTCGGCAGCGGCGGCGCCGGCAGTGGGCGCAGGCGGCCGGCGGCCAGTTCGATTTGCAGCAGCGAGCGCCGCGCCAGCGCGTAGCCGCGGCCGGCCAGCGCCGCTTCGATGGCGGCGTTGGAATCGACGCAGACCACGCCTTGTTCGCAATCCAGCGTGTCCAGGCCGGCGGCGCGGCTCCATAGCCGCCAGTCGCCGCGGTGCTCGTCGTGCAACAACCGCTCGCCGCTGAGCGCGTCCAGCCGCGCTGGCAGCGTCGGCGCGCATACCGGCACCAGTTCGTCGTCCAGCAGTTTGCTGGCGCTGAGGCCGGGGTAGTCGCCCAGGCCGTGACGCACGGCGAAGTGGATGTTTTCCGTGGCGAGATCGACCACGCGGTTGCCGGTGCTGACGTGGACGTCGATGCGCGGATGCGCGCGCAGGAAGTCCTGCAAGCGCGGAATCAGCCATTGCGCGCCAAACGACGGGGTGCAGCTGAGCAGGATCACGCGGCGGGCGGCGATGAGGCGGGCGGTGGCGCGGTCTATCTCGGCCAGCGCGCGCTGGCAGGCGGCCAGGTAGTCGCGGCCGGCTGTGTTCAGGGCCAGGCCGCGGGCGTGGCGTTCGAACAGCGGCTGGCCTAGGCAGTCTTCCAGCTTGCGCAGCTGCTGGGACACCGCGCCGGGGGTGACGTGGAGTTCCTCGGCGGCGAGCTTGACGCTGAGCCGGCGCGCGGCGGCTTCAAAGAAGCGCAGGGATTCCAGCGGTGGCTTGGGCATATGAGTTTAGCTTTGCTAAATGCTTGAACAGGAGAAATCGTTTGTTAGCGCGGCTGACGGCATGGATGATTTCAGTATCCGGTTTAGGCGGATTCAATACAAGGTGGAGGGAAGCATCATGGGGATGGCGAGTCTGGGACGTTTGCTGCTGTTGGCGGCCTTGTGGGGCGGCAGCTTTTTATTCATGCGCATCGTCGCGCCGGTGTTGGGCGCGGCGCCGACGGCCCTGGGCCGGGTGGCGCTGGGGGCGGCCGGCCTGCTGGGCTTGATCGCGCTGCTGCGTTTGCGGCTGTCCTTTCACGGCAAGCTGCGCGCCACGCTGCTGTTGGGCGTGATCAATTCCGGGCTGCCGTTTCTATTGTTCGCGCTGGCGGCGCGGGTGTTGCCGGCCGGCTATAGCGCGATTTTGAACGCCAGCACGCCGTTGATGGGGGTGTTGATCGGCGCGGCGCTGTTTGGCGAACGCATTGGCGCCAACAAGCTGGCCGGGGTGCTGATCGGCCTGGGCGGGGTGGCGGTGCTGACCCGCACCGGTCCGGCGACGGACCCGGCGGCCTTGTGGGGCGTGGCGGCCTGCCTGGCGGCGACCGCTTGCTACGGGCTGGCCGGTTTTTTGACCAAGCGCTGGATCGCGGACCGCGGCGGGCTGGATAGCCGGGTGGTGGCCTTGGGCAGCCAGCTGGGCGCGGTCTTGCTGCTGCTGCCCTTCATGCTGTGGCAGGCGGCCGCGCAGCCGCTGTCCTGGCCGGAGGCGGGGCCGCGGGTGTGGGCCGCCTTGCTGGCGCTGGGCTTGCTGTGCACCGCGCTGGCTTATGTGCTGTATTTCCGCCTGATCGCCGATGTCGGCCCATTGAAGGCCCTGACGGTGACGTTTCTGATTCCGCCCTTTGGCATGTTCTGGAGCTGGCTGGCGCTGGGCGAGACGGTCAGCGGCCTGCAGGCGCTTGGCGGCGCGTTGATCGCGCTGGCCTTGTGGCTGGTGCTGCGGCCGGAGGCGCCGGCGGCGCGCGCCGCCGCGCTGGATGAGGATTGGTCGATTTAGCGGCGGCGCGGGGGCGCGTCAATTGAGCAGCAGATAGCGGACCGGGCTTTCGCCGCAGGCGGCCAGCCCGCATTCCAGGAACACCGACAAGGCATTGCCCAGCAGCAGCAATAGGGTGAGCGCGATGCCGGCCTTGGCCAGCGGGGCCAGCCGCGCCGGCGCTTGCTGGTCGAAACTGCGCGTTTGCTGGCACAGCATCAGCAGCAGCGCGCAGCCGATGAAGACGCCGAAGAAGGCGAGCGCGGCCCAGGTGTAGAAGTGCAGGCCGAGGATGGGCGGGCCGAAGCCGGCATCGCCGGGGGCGATGTGCAGCAGCACTTGGCGGCCGGCCACCAGAAAGCCGGCGGCGGCGGCCAGCAGCATCATGCCGTAATGGCCGGGCTTGTCGCCCAGCAGCACATTGGCGGCCAACGCCACCGCGATCGCGCTCAAGGCCACGCGCTGCAGCAGGCATAGCGGGCAGGGCAGCTCATGTTGGGCGAACTGAAAGTAGAAGGCGACCAGCAATAATAGATTGATCAGCAGCAGGCCCAGCAAGTTCAGCTGGCCGGTGAGTTTCGACATGATGAGCGCGTCCTTACAGGGAGATGGGCAGCATGCTGGTGGCGTGGAATTTGAACCAGTACAGGGTCAGCGCGAAGGCGAGGCCCCAGCAGGCGTAAGCCCATTGGCGCTTGCGCAGGATCAGCGCCAGCATGGCGGCGGCGAGCAGCAGAAACAGCAGGGTGTCCATCGGGGAGTCCTTGTGGTGGTGGCGATGGGGCGCCGGCGGACGCCGGCCTTGTGCTGAAGATTAGCATTGGCGCAAGGCTTGGGGATATAGCGCCGCGCGGCAGGCGGGGACGGGCGTGGCGGCCAGCTCAGCGCGGAGGCGGCGTCTCGGCTTGTTCGCGGATCAGGTCCAGCTCGTTGTGGCTGTCTTGCAGCATGGTGGTCGCCAGCTGGCACAGCCCGGCGATGTGCTGGCGCGCGCGCGGATCGGACAATTGATTGAGTCGCGTGATCGCGTGGAGCAGCGGCTCCAGCGATTGCAGCGTGTCCATCGCCAGCCGGCAAGCCGTGGCGGTGTCGGGCGGCGGCGGGTCAGGCTTCATGCGGCTGGGGCGCGATATAAAGGCGCAAGCTGGTATAGCGCAGGCTGTAACCGGTTTCGGCGCAGTAGAGCGAGCCGGTGTGGCGGTCCGCCCAGAGCCGCTGGTGATGGATGCACACCGCGCACACCTTGCGCGGCAGCACGCCCCTGGGGGTGTGCAGCATGGCCTTGACGCTGGGCAGCGGCTTGAGCAGGCGCAGGCTTTCCACGGCGATGCAGCTGCCGTGATCGGTGAGTCTGGGGCGTAACGGTTCGAAGGTCATGCCAGTCTCCATGATCATGGACGAAGCGACTGGCCTAGCCTATCAATCAAGATATTAAATAACAATAACCGCTAGGTTATGTTTTGGACGAGTGTTGCGTATTGGGCAATGCCGCGACGGCTCAGTCGTCCTGTTCGTCCTGCTCGGGATTGGGCAGCGCCAGCGGCTGGTTGTCTATGACCCGGCTGAGGTCCTGGCTCAACGCGTCCACCATGCTGCGCAGGCAGATCAGGCTCTTGCGGCTGAGCGACTTGCCGCGCATCGCGCGGTGCAGGTCGTCGATCAGCAGTTGCAGCAAGGCTTGTTCCGATAGCGACACTTCGTACTCGGCAACCCGCTCCCGCAGCGGCGGCAGCGTGTCCATGTCGCCTTCTTCATCCAGCCAATAGCGCTGCAGGCCCAGGCAGTTTTCGATGTGGCGCGCCAGGCTTTCTCCCATGCCGCGGCCGCTTGGCGCGTCGGAGAACAGCCGGTAGATTTGAGGAGGGCGGCGGTCGATAAACTCGGCGAATCGGGCGACGTTGCCGTCGAAATCGCGTGCGATCAACAGGCCCAGCTTGTAGCGGCGGATTTCGGTCGTGTTCATGTGGGCTATTCAAGCCTAAATATATCCGAGTGGTAAGCTGGCAATCGGTTAGCTTTTAACATAACCATATGGTTATGATTTGGGAACGAAAAGACGCAAAGCCAGCAAGCATGGGCGTTTACCGTGCGCGTAAATGACGTTGGCAAATTGATGGCGGCTGGTTTAGGGCGTTGTTTTTGTGCAGCGGGGATGAAAAAGCGCCAGCCGGGGCTGGCGCTGCGCGGGGCGATGCCGGTTTCAGGCGTCGGCGCTGCGGTGGGTGATGATGTTGAAGCCTTCTTGCGCGCCGGGCGGCACGAAGTAGCGGGTGATGTGGTCGAACTCGGCCTCGCTGACGCTGAACGGGTGGCTGCCCTTGGCATTGCGCTGGCGCAGCCGCGATTTGCAGGCATCGTCGTCCACATCCAGGTGGTGCAGCTGGTGGGCGGCGCCGCTGGCGTCGATCAGCTCGCGCATCCAGCGGCGGTTGTCCAGGGTGTTGGCCGGCATGTCCAGCACCACCGACAGGCCTTGGCCGAGCAGGGCGGCGAGATGCGGCGCCAGCGCGTCCTTCAGCGATTGCGAGCGGCGCACGTAATCGGTCAGGGTGCGGATTTCGCCGGGGTAGAGCTTGGCCAGCCAATCGTCTTCGCTGATCAGCACGGTGCGCGGCTGGTCGGCCAGGCGGCGGGTCAGCGTGGACTTGCCCGCCGCGATCTTGCCGCAAACCAAGTGCAGTGTCGCCTTAGTGGCCGTATCTTTGAATTGTTCATTGCTTGGCATGACAGTCTCCTTGGGATAGGGGCAGCTATGAAAAAACCCGCCGGTTGGGCGGGTTGCCGGGCTTCGTCTGGCCGCGCGCCAACCCGCCTCAGAAAAAGGCGTCAATCCAATCTTGGCTGGCGTAAGGGGCGAAGCGGCGCATAGCGGCCTTATGGTGGCCGCTTGGGGCGGGCTTGTCAAACCGCCGCGGCGGGCCGGCCGGCGCAAGATCCGGTAGACTGAGCCGATGTGCGTCAATTATCTGTGTCCCCATCCGGATCAACTGCCGTTGTTCGGCGTCGAGGCCGGCGGGCTGGTCTGGCAAGAAGAGGCGTGGCAGGACTACGCCGCGCCCTTCATCGTCGCCGGCCGCCAGGGTTTGGAACTGCGGCTGGGCAATTACGGCCTGGTGCCCAAGCGCCATCAGCCGGAAGGCCTGCGGCTGTCCACCACCAATGCGCGTTCGGAAACCGTGGCCGAGCTGAAAAACTTCCGCTACCCATGGCGCGCCGGCCAGCGCTGCCTGGTGCCGATGCGCGCCTTCTTCGAACCCTCGTATGAAAGCGGCCGCGCGCTGCGCTGGCGCATCGGCCTGGCCGACGACGCGCCGTTCGCGGTGGCCGGCTTGTGGCGCGCGTGGTCGGAGCCGGACGGCTCGATCAGCCACGCCTTCACCCAATTGACGGTCAACGCCGAGGCGCACGCGCTGATGCGCCGCACCCATAAGCCGGCGGACGAGAAGCGTTCGCTGGTGATTGTGCGGCCGCAGGATTACCAGGCCTGGCTGACGGCGCGGCGGCCGGAGGAGGCGCAGCGCTTGCTGCGGCTGTATCCGGCGGAGGAGATGCGCGCCGAGGACGCGCCGCTGGCGCCGCGCCAGGGCGCGTCCAAGCCGGCGCCGCAGCCGCTGCCGCGAACCCTGGGTTTGTTCGACTGAGCGACTGCCGCCTGTTCATGCTCTTCGCCGCGAGCATCCGCGAGGAAGAGCGTGAACCGGCTTTTAGTACGTGTTTACGATCTCGCGAGACAAGGCGAAAACGAGCGAAAAAGCGGCATGTACAGGTGGTGCATGAGCATTTTGAGCTCGTACTGACCTGTAACGCTCCACGGCGCGCAGCAGATCGTAAACAGGTTCTTAGATCATCGCCTTCGGATCCACCCACTGATCAAACTGCTCCGCCGTCACATAGCCCAGCTCCAGCGCCGCCTGCTTGAGGGTGCCGCCGTTGGCGTGGGCCAGCTTGGCGATGGCGGCGGCCTTGTCGTAGCCGATGTGAGGGTTGAGCGCGGTGACCAGCATCAGCGATTGCTCCAGCAATTGCTCGATGCGCGCGCGGTTGGCCTGCATGCCGTGCACGCAATGATGGTTGAGGCTGTCCATGCCGTCGGCGAGCAGGCGCGCGCTTTGCTGGAAGTTGTGCGCGATCAGCGGCTTGAACACGTTCAGCTCGAAATTGCCGGAGGCGGCGCCGATGGACAGCGCCACGTCGTTGCCCAGCACTTGGCAGCACAGCATGGTCATCGCCTCGCACTGGGTGGGGTTGACCTTGCCCGGCATGATGGAGCTGCCCGGCTCGTTTTCCGGGATCAGCAGTTCGCCCAGGCCGCTGCGCGGGCCGGAGGCCAGCCAGCGGATGTCGTTGGCGATCTTGATCAGCACCGTGGCCAGTTGCTTGAGCGCGCCGTGGGAGTGAACCAGCGCATCGTGGCCGGCCAGCGCGGCGAACTTGTTGCCGGCGCTGGCGAAGGGCAGGCCGCAGGCGTGATTGAGTTCCGCGGCCACGCGGGCGCCGAACTCCGGATGGGTATTGAGGCCGGTGCCGACGGCGGTGCCGCCGACCGCCAATTGATAGAGGCCTGGCAGCGCGGCGCGGATGGCGTGTTCGGCTTGTTCCAGTTGGTCCACCCAGCCGGACAGTTCCTGGCCCAGGGTCAGCGGCGTCGCGTCCTGCAAATGGGTGCGGCCGATCTTGACGATGTCGGCGAAGGCGGCCACTTTGTCCAGCAGCGCGGCGCGCAGCCGGCCCAGCGCCGGCAGCAGCTTGTCGTGCACCGCGCGCGCGGCGGCGACATGCATGGCGGTGGGGAAGATGTCGTTGGAGGATTGGCCGCGGTTCACATCGTCATTGGGGTGGACGCGCCGGCTCGGACCGCGCTCGCCGCCCAGCAGTTCGGACGCGCGATTGGCCAGCACTTCGTTCATATTCATATTGCTCTGGGTGCCGGAGCCGGTTTGCCATACCGATAGCGGGAAGGCGTCCGGATGCTTGCCGGCCAGCACTTCGTCGGCGGCGAGGACGATGGCGTCGGCTTTCTCCGCCGGCAGCGTGCCCAGTTCGCGGTTGGCCAGCGCGGCGGCGCGCTTGACCTGGGCCAGCGCCAGGATCAGTTCCAGCGGCAGGGTTTCGCTGGAGATGGCGAAGTGGCCGAGCGAGCGCTGGGTCTGCGCGCCCCACAGCGCGTTGGCGGGGACTTCGATGTCGCCGAAGGAATCGTGTTCTATTCTGTGTGTCATGGCATGCCTTTCGCACGGGAATGAGGTTTCGATTGTATGCTAAATGCAAGTTTGGGGCTGAACCATTGACCTGTTTTCCGGTCTGACCTCTTGGCGGAGCGCCTCAGGGCTGAGCACTTTAGCGGCGTTCCCTTATGTTTTCGTCCTTGCTTGCATCTTGGCTTTCAACAGGAGTCCTTCATGTCGCTTCGTTCCGAATCCACTTTGCGTTCCTTTACCCTGGCGTCGGGCCAGTCCTGTCAATTCCATTCGCTGCCGGCGCTGGCGGAGCTGGGGGTTGGCGATGTCGGCCGGCTGCCGGTGTCGCTGCGCATCGTGCTGGAGTCCTTGCTGCGCCATCTGGACGGCCAGCGCGTGACCGACGCGCATGTGCGCCAGCTGGCCGGCTGGCAGCCGCGCGCGGCGCGCAGCGAGGAAATCCCCTTCGTGGTGGCGCGCATCGTGCTGCAGGATTTCACCGGGGTGCCGCTGCTGTGCGATCTGGCGGCGATGCGTTCGGTGGCCGAGCGCGCCGGCAAGCCGCCCAAGCGCATCGAACCGCTGGTGCCGGTGGACCTGGTGGTGGATCACTCGGTGCAGATCGACCATTTCCGTGAGAACAACGCCTTGGACCTTAACATGAAACTGGAATTCCGCCGCAACGCGGAGCGCTACCGTTTCATCAAATGGGGGATGCAGGCCTTCGACACCTTCAAGGTGGTGCCGCCGGGCATAGGCATCGTGCACCAGGTGAACCTGGAATACCTGGCGCACGGGGTGCTGAGCAAGGATGGAGTGTATTACCCGGACAGCCTGGTGGGCACGGATTCGCACACCACCATGATCAACGGTCTGGGCGTGGTGGGCTGGGGCGTGGGCGGCATCGAGGCGGAAGCCGGCATGCTGGGCCAGCCGGTGTATTTCCTGACCCCGGACGTGGTGGGCGTGCATTTGAAGGGCAGGCTGGGCGAGGGCGTGACCGCCACCGATCTGGTGCTGACCGTGACCGAGATGCTGCGCAAGGCGCAGGTGGTGGGCAAGTTCGTGGAGTTCCACGGCGAAGGCGCGGCCTCGCTGACCTTGCAGGACCGCGCGACGCTGGCGAACATGGCGCCGGAATACGGCGCCACCATGGGCTTCTTCCCGCCGGACGAGCAGACCGCCGCCTATCTGACCGCCACCGGCCGCAGCGAGGCGGAGGTGGATGCGTTCCGCCGCTATTTCCAGGCGCAGCAGATGTTCGGCATGCCGCAGGCGGGCGAGATCGATTACAGCAGCGTGCTGGAGCTGGACCTGGCCACGGTCGCGCCCAGCGTGGCCGGCCCGCGCCGGCCGCAGGACCGCATCGCGCTGCCGGATTTGAAAAACCGCTTCAACGAGCTCTTGCATCAGCCGGCCAAGGTCGGCGGCTACGGCAAGGAGGGCGCCGGCGGTTTCAGCGGCAAGCTGCGTCACGGCTCGGTGCTGATCGCGGCGATCACCTCCTGCACCAATACCTCCAATCCCGGCGTGATGCTGGCCGCCGGCCTGCTGGCGCAGAAGGCGGTGGCGCGCGGCCTGAGCGTGGCCGGCCATATCAAGACTTCGCTGGCGCCGGGTTCGCGGGTGGTGACCGATTACCTGGGCAAGGCGCATTTGCTGGGACCGCTGGAGCAGCTGGGTTTCCGCGTCGCCGCCTATGGCTGCACCACTTGCATCGGCAATGCCGGCCCGCTGGAGCCGCAGCTGGAAAGCGAGGTCAGCGGCCAGGATCTGATCTGCGCGTCGGTGTTGTCCGGCAACCGCAACTTCGAGGCGCGCATTCATCCGGCGATCAAGGCCAACTTCCTGATGAGCCCGCCGCTGGTGGTGGCCTTCGCCATCGCCGGCCGGGTGGATATCGATCTGGAACATGAGCCGCTGGGCGTCGGCGTGGACGGCAAGCCGGTGTATCTGCGCGATGTCTGGCCCAGCCAGCAGGAGGTGGGCGCCGCCTTGCTGCAAGCGACGGACGCGGCCACTTACCGTCGCTTGTATCAGGATTTCGCCAGCGGCAACCCGCTGTGGAACGATATCGCCGCCAGCGTGGGCGAGGTTTACGGCTGGGAGCCGTCCAGCTATATCGCCGAGCCGCCGTTCTTCCAGGATTTCGCGATGCAGCCGACGCCGCAGCCGCCGATCCGCGGCGCGCGCGCCTTGGCGATCTTCGGCGACTCGGTGACCACCGACCACATCAGCCCGGCCGGCTCGATCAAGCCGAGTTCGCCGGCCGGCCTGTATCTGCAGGCGCAGGGCATCACGCCCGGCGATTTCAACAGCTACGGCTCGCGGCGCGGCCATCACGAGGTGATGATGCGCGGCACTTTCGCCAATGTGCGCATCCGCAACCTGATGTTGGCGCCGGACGCCGACGGCAAGCCGGTGGAGGGCGGCCTGACCCTGCTGCAGCCGGACGGCGAGCAGATGTCGATTTACGATGCGGCGATGGCCTATGTGCGCGCCGGCACGCCGACGCTGATCTTCGCCGGCGAGGAGTACGGCACCGGCTCCAGCCGCGACTGGGCGGCCAAGGGCACGCGGCTGCTGGGGGTGAGGGCGGTGGTGGCCAAGAGCTTCGAGCGCATCCACCGTTCCAATCTGGTGGGCATGGGGGTGTTGCCGCTGCAGTTCCTGGACGGCGACAGCGCCGCCGGCCTCAAGGGCGACGAGACCTTCGAGCTGCGTGGGCTGGAGGACGGCATCGCGCCGCAGCAGCGGGTGCGCCTGCTGATCCGCGACGCCGCCGGCGGCGAGCGCGAGCTGCCCTTGTTGCTGCGCATCGACACGCCGGTGGAGGTGGATTACTACCAACACGGCGGCATCCTGCCCTATGTGTTGCGCCAGTTGTTGAGCTAGTTTTTAGCGGTTAAGTATGGCCGTATTCTGGCCATACTTAAATTTATAAACTAGTTAATATATTTTTTAGAAAGCGGGGGGTGCTTTCCTTGATTTCTTCGTCTAGTGTTTTTTGATAATTTAGGGCATATATTAGATTGCTCATTGTAATGGGAATGCTCTTGAGTTTTGCGAATAGATAAATGAGTTCCTCTCGGTCTGTGCGGAATATGGCTTTGGCTGATTTTTCATCCGAGTTTAGCCAGCGGATTAAATTATTATCGAGTGGCTGATCAGTAAAACGCAGCCGGAATTTTGAGCGAATCATAGCCTCCCAGTTTTTGTTTTTATAATGGAGGTGTGCCAGATCGTCTATTAGCTTTAATGTGCTCCATTCTGCAGTTTCAAGAGTCGCCAGCACGCTATTTAAAGCACGATTTTCACGACTAGTGGTTTGCCAGTCACTTGGGAATTTATAGCGAAGGTCGTGTTCGACCTCGTGCCAGCCTTCGGAAAGGATTGTTCTTATTTGGACCTCAAATGTTTTGTCAATCAAGTTGGAGAAAGTGGGGGACGGCCTGATTGTTTCTTCTATGTCTTGAGGTAATTTGTAAATTAAGTTGTAGCGTGTTGGTCCGAACTCAGTGTCATGTGGAAGGTCTATTGTGGATGATTTGCTGTCATAATTGAATTTCTCGCATAAGAGTGATTTTGTTATATCTATGTCGTCGGAAAAGTATAGGCAAACACGTACCCCTATTAAGTCTTGTATCTTTTTGTTTTGATCATATTTTCCAGGCACTTTGTTGATTTTCTTGTGAAGGGAATCGTCGCTTTTTCCTCTTGAGAATATTCTATAATATATTCCGGCTGTGTCTAATATTTTACTTATTTGAAGGGATATTTGCCTTGCTTCATTTTGATAGAAGAACATATTAATATCTGCCGAGTATGTGAGCTATTTCGCTAATTTTGGTTGTGTTTATGCCAATCCAACTCTTTTTCTTGGCTGGTATTATGATGCTCTGTTTCTTTAAATCCTCTATTGCGTCAGAAACGGCTTCAGGTGATATTGTATTGTCGTTTTTTGAATAAAATAGGGCTAACGGGCGGTGTGCAAAAGTTATTGATTCTTTTCCTATCGGCCAAAATTTTTCAAGAATATATTTGTGGGCAGAATTTTGTGAGGGTTGCACTTCGCTCTGTCTAGTGTTCTCTTTTAAAAATTTAATAGTGTCACTGTCTTCTTCTATGCAATTTATAAAAGACGAGGTTTGCAGTGTGTTTTTTTGGTCTCGAGCTGTGCATCCATAAAAAGTACAGTCAATAAAGCAGCAAGATATTATGTTGCTTGGGTCGAAGGCGCAGTTTGTGAAAATGCAATTGCATATTGTTGTGTCTGATATTGTGTTATTTGCAGTGAAGTCTATTTCAAGAAATGTTTTGTCATTAATCGTTGTTTTTGAATAATTTTTCCCAATCTTTCCAAGGAGTTTTGTTTCAAAAGATATCCGGTTGTTGTCAGACAGAGCCCCTAAAATCCATTCTAGTTTTTCCCATAATGCTTCTTTTGTTTCTCTGGGTTTTGATGCGTATGCTTCAATGGCGGATTCTATAAAAATTTCATCACCAGCCCATTCATTGTCAAAGTGACTTATGATGGATTTTGCAACAAAACTACCCATTACAAAATCATTTATAAATCCGATGCGATCATCCGAAGATGAGCGATCAAGGAATGCATGATTGCTAAGTTTCGTGGCTAGTTCCTCAATGTCAGGCCGCTCCTCTGCTGAATACCGTTCTCTTGTGCTTTGCAGTAAATGTGGTTCGTTTTTTATAAAATACTGGAGAATTTCATTTCTGTGATCTTTTGTGTAGTTTCGAGAAACCATATCGTCAGCCAGGCGAGTAAATAGGGCGGACTGCTCATCTATTGTTATATGTAGCTTTTGACGTTGCTGTTCTCTTTCTAGCATTGAAACAAAATATCTGTCATGAATTGTGTTGGGGTCTGCTAAGTCTTCTTTAAATGATTCATCTGTTAGGTAGTTTAAGTAGGAAAGTAGAACCGGGTTGTTTATATTTGAAAGATTTAGACCGGCCTCCTTCAGGGATTCAATCCTAGGGCTTGGGAGCCAGTCATTGATTTTGGGCTCTAATAGGCTGTATCTTACAATTTCAAAATCATTCTCATGACGATCTGCCCAGTTGTGAAACTCTTCCCCCTCAAGGATGGCTGTCTTTCGTGTGGTAAGAATTACTTTTGCCTGGTTTTCTAATAGCTTTGCAATTGTTTCGAGCATTGCTTCAGATTTTTCAAATTCAACATCTTCTTCTTTGTTTCTTAATAACTCATCAAACCCATCTAATATAACAATGATATTTCCATTTTTTATTTCGGCTTCAACTAAGCTCGAGGAAAGAGATGGAAATGATCGGTCGATCTCTTCTAATAGTACATGTCTGAATATTTTTGCTTTTCTATCTCTAGAAAGCTCAGATAACATCACAATGGGGGTGTCTTGTCTGGCTGCCAAAACTTGACTTATTTCAAATGCAGTCGAAGTTTTGCCAAATCCGGCTGCCGCTTCTATGAGAATTAATTTGGGTCCCTGAGTATTAAGTGCTTGTTGTACACTTTCAATAATTGACCCATACAGCGCTTGCTCTCCATTTACCGCATAGGGAGCGGATATGTATTTGTAGCTGCCGGCCCTTTTAGGGTAGGCGTCTAAAACCTTATCAACATACCTTTTGTACTCGAACTGCGACTTGTGTTTTGATTGGTCTTTTTTGAAAAATCCATTGAATAACTCTGCATGAATTTCGTTGCTGTTTTTAGGTTGAATGCATTTTGTGGCATATCCAAGTTTTCTGAGATTTTCAACACAAATATCTAAATCATTATTTAGCTCTTTTGCAACTAAATATGCATTATCGAAAACTCCTTGTTTAATTGTGAAAGTGTCAACAGATTTTGAAGAAAAAGCTGACACAAACTCAAAGCCATACAATTGAAATAAATTTTTCATAGTTGAATTACCATTTAGTATGTTGTCATTTTATTCCTTATTCATTATATATGCAAGATGGGTGAGGTGGGCTTGCGTAGCAATAAAAAAAGGGGCTGGTGAGCCCCTTGTAACAAAAGCATTCTTGTTTATGGCTGTGCAATTCAGCTGCGGCCCAGCTTGAAGTTCTGCCACAGCCGGCCGTAGATGCGCAGCGTATCCTGGCCCACGCTTCTCTGGATGAAGCTGTTTTTCAGGTCTTCGGCATTGGGGAAGATGGAGCGTTCATTCAGATACTGCTTGCCGACGAATTGCCGCGCCGGCAGGCTGCCCGGCGCGAAGGTCACGGTATTGGCGTTGTCCGCGGCGATCTTGGGATCCAGGCTGTAGTTGATGAAGGCCAGCGCGTTGGCGGTGTTCTTGGCGTCCTTGGGGATGGTCATGCTGTCCACCCAGATGGCCACGCCCTGTTTGGGCATCAGCGGAACCACCTTGACGCCGTTCTTGGAGTCGGCGGCGCGGCGCTTGGCGATATTGAGGTCGCCGCCATAGCCCATGGCCAGGCAGACTTCGCCGCTGGCCATGTCGTTGATGTAGCCGGAGGAGGAGAAGCGGGTGACGCTGGCGCGGATGGCGTTGAGCTGCGGCATGATGGCGCGGTAGTCGGCTTCCTTGGTGCTGCCCGGGTCCTTGCCGAAGTAGTGCAGCGCCATCGGGAAGAATTCGGATGGGGAATCCAGGACGCTGACGCCGCAGGACTTGAGCTTGGACACGTATTCCGGCTTGAACAGCAGGTCCCATTCATTGGCCGGCAGCTTGCCGCCCAGCGCTTTCTTGACCTTTTCCTCATTGATGCCCAGGGTGATCACGCCCCAGAAATACGGCACCGCGTATTTATTGCCGGGGTCGGACACTTCCATCATTTTCAGCAGCGCCGGGTCGATGTTCTTGTAATTGGGGATCTTGCTTTTGTCCAGCGGCTGAAACAGCCCGGCCTTGATGCCCAGGCCCAGCACATTATTGGACGGCACCACCAGGTCGAAGCCGGAGCGGCCGGTCATCAGCTTGGCGTTCAGGGTTTCCATGCTGTCGTAGACGCTGTAATTGACCTTGATGCCGGTTTGCTTGCTGAAGGCCGGCACGGTGGTGGGGGCAATGTAGTCGGACCAGTTGTAGACATTGACGGTATTGGCCTGAGCGAGGCCGGCGCTGGTCAGGCCGAGCGCGAGCAGAGCGTGCTTCCAGGTGTTCATGTTCTCTTCCTTCTCTCTCTTTGCATGGCTCTCTTAGGAGCCTGTTTTCAAATCGGTATCGCCGCAGATCGTGAACAGGTTCTGTGCGGCGGCGCGGCGGCCGGGTGGGCCCGGCTCTACGCAAGGCGCGGGACGCAGCTTGCCGAGCCAGCATATCGTCCTGTAGTGGTGCCGTCTATTATTTTTGCCATTTGATGTTTTTGTGTTAATTATCTGCATACTCCATGCAACCACGCCTGACGCGCGCGGTCCTGCCATAAGCGGGATCGGCCGGCGACACGGCGGGATGCGCGCATTCGCGGCGGCATTCGCATGCCGGCGCGGACACATAACAAGGCGAGGGCCGACGTTGCGACGCGGCCCCGGACAAAGGAGATGCACCATGCGTAATGTTGACAACGCGCTGCCGGCCCCGGACGGGGGAGGACTCAGCGCCAAGGGTTTGCCCGCCGGTTCCATCGGCATTCTCGGCCTGGTGGTGATCGGCATTTCGGTGTGCGCGCCGGCGTACACGCTGACCGCCTCGCTGGGGCCGGCGGCCACCCAGGTGGGCAAGCAGATGCCGGCGGTGTTTTTCGTCAGCTTCATTCCGATGTTGCTGGTGGCGATAGGCTACCGCGAGCTGAACCGCGAGATGCCGGACGCCGGGACGTCCTTCACCTGGGCCACGCGCGCGTTTGGGCCGTGGATAGGCTGGATCGCCGGCTGGGGGCTGGTGGTGTCCACGGTGCTGGTGCTGTCCAATACCGCCGCGGTGGCGATGGATTTCATGTATCTGGCCTTGGGCCAGGCGCTGGGGCGGCCGGACATCGCGGCCCTGCCTGACAACACGGCGGTGAACATCGTCTCCTGCCTCGGCTTCATGGCCGTGGCCACCTGGATTTCCTGCCGTGGCCTGCAATCCACCAAGCGGGTGCAGTATGTATTGGTGTCGTTCCAGGTGCTGGTGCTGGCCTGGTTCGCCTGGGCGGCGTTCAGCGCCGCCGCCGACGGCGGCCATCCGTATTCCATCCCGGTGGAGTGGAGCTGGTTCAACCCCTTCGCGGTGGAGAGTTTTTCCCAATTCGCCGCCGGGGTGGCGGTGTCCATCTTCGCTTATTGGGGCTGGGACACGGTGGTGACCATCAGCGAGGAGACCACCGGCGACAAGCGCGCCAATCTGTCCGGCAAGGCCGCCACGCTGGTGATGGTGCTGCTGGTGGGCTCTTATGTGTTGATCAGCGCGGCGGTGGTGTCCTTCGCCGGCGTGGGCACGGATGCCACCGGCCTCGCCAACCCGGCCATCGCCGCCAATGTGTTCACCGCGCTGGCCGGCCCGGTGATGGGGCCGGCGGCGATTCTGCTGTCGCTGGCGGTGATGTCCAGTTCCGCCGCGTCCTTGCAGTCCACTTTCATGTCGCCGGCGCGCACCATGCTGGCGATGGGCCATTACCGGGCCTTGCCGCGCAAGTACGCGGTGGTGGAGTCGCGTTTCAAGGCGCCGGCCTACGCCACCGTGGTGTCGGCGTTGGTGGCCTCGGTGTTTTACGCGGTGATGCGGGTGCTGAGCGAGAATGTGCTGTCCGACACCATTACCGCGCTGGGCATGATGGTGTGCTTCTATTACGGCCTGACCGCCTTCGCCTGCGTCTGGTTTTTCCGCAAGCAGGCGCTGAGATCGGTGCGTCATTTCCTGCTGCGCGGTCTGTGCCCGGGGCTGGGCGGGGCGCTGTTGTTCGTCGCGCTGATCCGCACCACGCTGGACAGCATGGACCCGGCCTTCGGCAGCGGCTCGCATATCGGCGGCCTGGGTCTGGTGTTCATCCTGGGGGTGACGGTGGCCGTGGTCGGCTTGTTGCTGATGCTGTACATGTACCGCCAGCACCCGGCCTTTTTCCGCGGCGAGGTGTTGAAGAAGGGAACGCCGGTGTTCAGCTTCGACGAAAAGATCTGAGTGCGCGCAAATGAAAAGCCGCCCGGCAGGGCGGCTTTGATGTTTGACTAGCGGCTGGCGGCTCAGATGCGGAAGAAACGCACCGCCTGATGCAGGTTCTGGGCGATGTCCGACATCGAGCGCGAGCTGTCCGCCACATTGCTGACGATGGCGGTGTTTTCCTCGGCCATCTGCGCCACTTTTTCCATGTTCTGCGCGATCTCGGTGCTGGCCAGCTTCTGTTCCTGCACCGCGCTGACGATGGTGCCGGTGCTGTCGGTGGACTTGGCCACCGCCTGCTCGCCTTCCTGCAGCGCGTTTTCCACGGTGGAGACGAAGGCCTGGCTGCTGCTCAGCGAGGCGAGGCTGCTGGTGATGGCGTCTTCCAGCTCCACCGACTGGGTGCCCAGCACATGGGTGACCTGGTCGATTTCCTTGGCGGATTCGGCCGAGCGTTCCGCCAGCACGCGCACTTCGTCGGCCACCACCGCGAAGCCGCGGCCCAGTTCGCCGGCGCGCGCCGCCTCGATGGCGGCGTTCAGCGCCAGCAGATTGGTCTGGTCGGCGATGTCGCGCACTTGGCTGGTCATGCTGGTGATCTTGCGGGTGTTGGCGACGAAGTTCTTCACCGCGTCGGCGATGCCGTTGACCGCTTTCTCGACATTGTCGACCTCCTTGATCAGCAGGCTGAGCTGGGCGGTGCCGTTCTTGGCGGTGACCAGGCTGGTCTGCGCGTGCTCGCGTACTTCCTGGGCGGCCTCGGCCACGTGGCTGATGCTGACGGTGAGCTGTTCCACCGCGGCGGCGGAGCTGGCGGCGGCCTGGCTTTGCTGGTGGGAGGCGGTCAGCACCTGCTCGGCGGATTCGGACAGATGGCCGGCCACGCTATTGGCTTCTTCCGCGCCTTGCTGCACATTGCCGATGGCTTTCACCAGCTGCTCGCGCATATCGGCCAGCGCGGCGATCACCTGGGCCGGTTCGTCCTTGCCGTCCGGCTTCAGCTCGATGCGCAGATTGCCGGCGGCCACTTCGCGCGCCGCCGCCACCGCGCTGTTCAGCGGGCGGGTGATGGAGCGGGTCAGCAGCCAGCCTATCAGCGCGGCCGCGGCCAGGCAGATGGCGGTAATGGTCAGCGCGGTGGCGCGCACCGCGGTGGCGCTGGTTTCCGCGTCCTTGCGGCTGTCCTGGGCGCGATCGGCCAGCGCCTTGGTGAGGTCTTCCACCTTTTGTTCCAGTTGGTGGATCAGCGGCCGGTGCTGCCCAACCATGAAGGCTTCGGCTTCCTTGTTCTGATTGGCCATGGCCAGCGCCATCAGCTTTTTGGTGGGCGCGTCCAGCGCTTCCTGCGCCTGGCCCACGTCCTTGAGCAAGGCGGCGGTGGCGGGTATCGGCGGGAATTTGGTGAAGTGGTCTTCCAGCGCTTTCTCGGCGTTGTTGAACGCCTTGATGGTTTGGTCGGTCTGCGCCTTGATCTCGGCCATCTTGGCCGGGTCGGTTTCAATGATCAGGTCGCGCGCGCCTATGCGTTGCTGTTGCAGATGGTGATCCAGCTGGGCCACCAGCAGCAGGGACTCCAGCCGGTTGTCGGTGATGTCTTCCATGCTGTCGCTGATGGAGGAGAGGCCGCTGAGCATGACGATGCTCATGACCAGCACCAGGGCGATCAGCGCGCCAAAGGCGAGGGCGAGTCTTTGTCCAATGCGCAGGTTTTTCATCTGTTTGTCCCATCGTGGATTATTGTGGTACTTCCAATTTAATATATTTATGAAATGATCAGAAAGTGAATAATTACTTATAGGCTAGCCGACGAATTTTTTGCGGCGTTTTTTGTTTCAAAATGAAACGCGGGAGGGTGAGAGGCAAGGGTGAGCCGTGTTAACGCGGCCATGAAAAAAGGCGGACTCGCGTCCGCCTTTGCTGCATGGTTTGGATCCGGCGCTTATTGCTGGATTTGCGCCTTGGCCTTGAGGTCGGCGATCAGCTTTTCGATGCGGCCGCCCATGATGCGCTGGGTCAGCTGCGGACGGATGTCGTCCAGCGCTGGCACATTGCGCTGCACGCGGGCGTCGTCCAGCTTGATCACGTGCCAGCCGAACTCGGTTTTCACCGGCTTGGCGGTCACTTCGCCCTTGGACAGCTTGGTCATGGCCTGGGAGAACGGCGCCACGAAGGTGCCGGCTTCCTGCCAGTCCAGATCGCCGCCCTTGTCCTTGCTGCCCGGATCCTGCGATTTTTCCTTGGCCAGCTTGTCGAAGGCCTTGCCCTTCTTCAGCGCTTCGATCACCGCCTTGGCTTCGGCCTCGGTCTTCACCAGGATGTGGCGCGCGTGGTATTGCTTGGTTTCCGGCACGCTGGCCACCAGCTTGTCGTATTCGGCCTTCAGGTCGGCGTCGCTGACCGGGTTGGACTTTTCATAGTCCTTGATCAGGCGGTTGGCCAATGCCATCGCTTGCATATTGGCCAGTTCGGCGGTGAATTCCGGCGACTTGTCCAGGCCCTTCTTCACGGCTTCCTGGCGCAGCACTTCGGCGGTGACCAGTTGATCCTTGACCATGTCGCGCGCTTGCGGGTTGGCCGGCTGGCCTTGGGCTTCCATCATCTTGACCACGGCGTCGATGCGGGCGTCGGAGATGGCCTGGCCGTTGACGACCGGGCCGGCAACCACGATGGCGCTGCCGGCGAAGGCGGCGACGAGGGCGCTGGTCAGCAGGAGTTTACGCATATTCTTAGGTGTCCTGAAGGTTTGGTTTATTGGATCTTGGCCTTGGCGCGCAGGTCTTCCACTGCCTTGGCGATGGCTTCTTCTTGCAGTTGGCGGCCGATTTGCGGCTTGGCCTCATCCAGCGACGGAAGCTTGGCGTCACGAATGTCTTCCACCTTGAACACATGCCAGCCCAGCGGGGACTGGTAGGGCTTGCCGCTGGTCTGACCCTTGCGGATGTCCTTCAGCGCGGCGGCCAGCGGCGGATCCATGCGGTTGAGGTTGCCCCAGCCCATTTCGCCGTTGCTCTGCTTGGCGTTGGGGTCGATGGAACGGGTGCGCACCAGGTCGTCGAACTTGGCGCCTTTTTTCAGGTCGGCAATCACTTTCTGCGCGTCGGCCTCGCTCTTCAGCGTGATCTGGCGCGCGTGGATTTCCTTGCTGCCGGATTGCTGGGCGGCCAGCTTGTCGTAGACGTCCTTGATCTGGGCGTCGGTCACCGGCGCCTGTTTGGCGATGTCGGCGAACAGCGCTTCGCGCAGCATTTCATTGCGAATGTCGTCCAGGCGCTGGGTGAACAGCGGCTGCTTGTCCAGCTGGCGCTTGCGCGCTTCCTGCAGAATCACTTCGCGGGTGATCAGCGAGTTCTTCAGTTGCTCGCGCAGTTCCGGATTGTCCTGGGCCTTGCCGCCGCTGCTTTGCACCACGTTGGCGACGGCGGTGTCCAGTTCTTTCTTGTCGATGGCGGCGCCGTTGACCACGGCGATGGATTCCGCGGCGGCGGGCAGGGCGATGCTGGCGGCCAGCACGACGGCGGCGATGCGGGAAAGCTTCATGGGGTTGTCCTTCTTTGGAATCAAGTCAGATTTCTTCAGGCGTGAACGCTTTGATGGCCAGCGCGTGCACCTTGGTTTGCATCAAGCTGCCCAGGGCCTCGTAGATCAGCCGGTGGCGATGCACGCGGCCCAATCCTTGAAAGCGGGCGCTGACAATGGTTAGCGTGTAATGTCCGCCGCCGTCGCGCGCGCCGGCGTGGCCGGCGTGCAGCGCGCTGTCGTCCTGGATGTCCAGGTGTTCCGGCTCCAGCGCCTGCAAGGCGGCGTTCAAGAGTTCAAGCGTGGTGCTCATTGCGGAAACGCCTTGAGAAAGGGTTTGACGCTGACGCTGGCGTAGACTCCGGCCGCGATATAGGGGTCGGAGTCGGCCCAGGCCTGGGCGGCGTCCAGCGATTCGAACTCGGCGACGATCAGGCTGCCGCTGAAGCCGGCGGGGCCGGGATTGGCGCTGTCTATGGTCGGACAGGGGCCGGCCAGCACCAGGCGGCCGGCATCCTGCAGCGCCTGCAGCCGCGCCAGGTGCGCGGGGCGCGCTGCCAGCCGGCGCGGCAGCGAGTCGGCGGTGTCCTGGCCGATGATGGCGTAAAGCATTATTTCTTTTCCTCAATGTATTTGGCGAGGAACAGGCTTTGTGCGATGACGAAGGCCAGCATCAGGCCCAGGCCGCCAAACAGTTTGAAATTGACCCAGACGTCTTCGCTGAAACGGTAGGCGACGAACAGATTGAGCGCGCCCATGAAGGCGAAGAAGCCGGTCCAGGCCCAGGTCAGCTTGCGCCATACCGGCGCCGGCAGCTGCAGCTGCTGACCCATCATCAGTTTCAGGCCGTTCTTGCCGAGGAAGTCGCTGATCAGCAGGCCGGCGCCCATCACCCAGTACAGCACCGTGGGTTTCCACATGATGAAGTGCTTGTCGTGCAGCAGCAGGGTGGCGCCGCCCAGCACCACGATCAGGCCCAGGCTGACCCATTGCATGGTGTCCACCTTGCGGTGGCGCAGCCAGGTCCAGCCCACCAGCAAGGTGGTGGCGGCGATGGCGACGCCGGTGGCGATGAACATGTCGCGGCTCAGCCAGTAGGTGGCGAAGAACAGGACGACGGGGAACAGGTCGGTGAAGAATTTCATGCGGACGATTATGAGGGCGGCCCGGCCGATATTCAAGCCGGGCAAGGATTAAGAAGGGATTAGCGCTGGGTCTGCTTGACCACGCTCATCGCGCTGGCCACCAGCGAGCCGACATCGGCGACATTGGCCGGCAGTATGATGGTGTTGTTTTCCTTGGCCAATTTGCCGAAGGCGGCCACGTATTGCTCGGCCACTTTCAGGTTGACCGCCTCCAGGCCGCCCTCGGTGTGGATGGAGCTGGCCACGCGCTTGATCGCGTCGGCGGTGGCGTCGGCCACCAGGCGCAGCGCCTCGGCCTCGCCCAGCGCCTTGTTGATGGCGGCCTGCTTGTCGCCTTCGGAGTTGTTGATGGTGGCCTGCATCTCGCCCTGGGATTTCTGGATCGCCGCTTCGCGCGCGCCGTTGGCCAGGTTGATCTGCTCCATCTTCAAGCCTTCGGATTGAGCGATGCGCGCGCGCTTTTCCCGCTCCGCGGTGATCTGCGCCTGCATCGCGTGCAGGATGTCCTGCGGCGGCACCAGGTCCTTGATCTCGTAGCGCAGCACTTTGACGCCCCAGTTGATCGCGGCCTCGTCCAGCGCCGCCACCACGGTCTGGTTGATCTCGTCGCGCTCTTCAAAGGTCTTGTCCAGCTCCATCTTGCCGATCACCGAGCGCAGCGTGGTCTGCGACAGCTGGGTGATGGCGATGATGAAGTTGCTGGTGCCATAGGAGGCGCGCTGAGCGTCGGTGACCTGGAAGTAGAGGATGCCGTCCACTTTCAACTGGGTATTGTCGCGGGTGATGCAGACCTGGCTGGGCACGTCCAGCGGCACTTCCTTCAGGCTGTGCTTGTAGGCGATGCGGTCGATGAAGGGAATGATGATGTTGAGGCCGGGCGCCAGGGTGCCGTGATAGCGGCCGAGGCGCTCGACGATGTAGGCGTTCTGCTGCGGCACCACCGCCAGCGATTTGAACACGAAGACGATGACGGCGGCGAGCAGGATCAGGGGCAGGAGTTCCATGGGTCTTGTTATTCCGGTTGGGTTGAACTGATTTTGAGCAGATTGCCGTCGCGGCCGACGATGTAGGCGGTGGCGCCGGCTTCCAGCGCGGCGCCGTCCACCGTCGCCGCGTCCCAGGCGGCGCCGCGGTATTGCACGCGGGCATGGCCGGAGGCGGCGGCATGGAGGATTTGCACCGGCTGGCCCAGGTCCGGGTCGTCGGCGCGCGGTTGGCTGGGGGCGGACGGATGGCGGCGCTTGTAGCCGTACACCAGCGCCACGCCGGCCACGCCGGCAAGGCTGGCGATCACGTATTGGCTGGCTTCGGCGGCGCCGAGCCAGGCGGCGGCGCCGCCGCAGAGCATGGCGACGGCGACGACCAGCAGGTAGAAGGTGCCGGAGAAGAACTCGGCGATCAGCGCGATCAGCGCGCTGGCGATCCAGATGGCGGTTAGCGGCAAGTCGATGACCTTGTCAAATTGATGCGCACATTTTCATGCCATCGCCGCGGAATGACAAGCGCGCGGGCGCGTCCTCTCAAGCGGGCGGGCGTTTAAACATGATCCTTGTCCGGCAGATAATGGGACAGGCGAGCCTCTTCCTCATCATCCAGCCAGAATTTGTCCAGCATTACCCAGACCACGGCAAGCAGCGAAACCAATACGACGAGCAGAGCGATCATGGCTTGGACTCCTCATCAAGGTGAATAAGGCGCGTTCCCATTTCCATTGTAGTGCCTGCCCCGGTGCTTTGCCGGCGATGGGTTACAATCCATCACCTCAGACAAGCCGAGGGGCGGAATGTTCCAGTTGCAAGCAAGGGCGCAGGCCGAAATCGAAATCAAGAAGAGCCGTTTCATCGGCATCGTGCAGCCGGTGAGCAGCCGGGAAGAGGCGCTGGCGCGGCTGGCGGAGATCCGCGCGCAATGGCCGGACGCGCGCCATTACTGCGCGGTGCTGCTGTGCGGCGCGGATTCCATGCTGGACGACGACGGCGAGCCGTCCGGCACCGCGGCGCGGCCGATGTACAACGTGTTGCGGCATAAGGACGTTTGCGATGTGCTGGCGGTGGTGGTCCGGTATTTCGGCGGAATTAAATTGGGTGCGGGCGGCTTGGTCAGAGCCTACACTCAAGCTGTCAATGCCGCGATGGACATGGCCAGCCTGACGGCGATGGTGGCGCGCGGCGATTACGCGGCGACGGTGGATTTCGCCGGCGAGGCGCGGCTGCGCCACTTGTGCCAAGAACTGGGCGTGCCGGTATCGACGCCCGTTTACGGCGAGCGGGTGAGCTTGACGCTGAGCCTGCCGCTCGCCGAGGCCGAGGCCTTGCTGGCGGCGTTGACGGACGGGATGGCCGGCGCGCTGGAGGTGTCGCCGGTCGACTGAGGCGCCGTACGGCGCGGGCGGGGCCGCGCCGGCCCTTCTAAAGGGAGAGAGGGAACTCATGTCGCAACAGCAATATCGCCTGGTGACGCGCAGCGATTTCGACGGACTGGTGTGCGCGGTGCTGCTCAACGAACTGAATATGATCAAGGAGATCAAGTTCGCTCACCCCAAGGACATGCAGGACGGCAAGGTGGAAATCACCGAGAACGACATCACCACCAACCTGCCTTACGTGGCGGCGGCGCATCTGGTCATCGACCACCATCTTTCCGAAACCCTGCGCAATTCCAGCGCGGACAATTATGTGATCGATCCCAAGGCGCCGTCGGCGGCGCGGGTGGTGTTCAACCACTTCGGCGGCAAGCAGGCGTTTCCCAATATCAGCGACGAGATGATGGAGGCGGTGGACAAGGCGGATTCCGCCCAGTATTCGCTACAGGAAGTGCTGCACCCGTCCGGCTGGGTATTGCTCAATTATCTGATGGACGCGCGCACCGGCCTGGGGCGCTTCAAGGAGTTCCGCGTCAGCAATTACCAACTGATGTTGGACCTGATCCGTTATTGCCGCGACCACGGCATAGACGAGATCCTGGCCTTGCCCGATGTGCAGGAGCGGGTGGACTTGTACCGCCAGCACGAGGCGCTGGCCAAGGAGCAGATCCGGCGCTGTTCCCGCGTCTATGGCAATCTGGTGGTGTTGAACCTGCTGCATGAGGACGTGATCCATCCCACCAACCGCTTCATGATTTACGCGCTGTTCCCGGACTGCAATATCTCCATCCACCAGCTATGGGGCGTCAATCGGCAGAACACGGTGTTCGCGGTGGGCAAGTCCATCATCAACCGCAGCTCGCGCACCAATGTCGGCGCGCTGATGCTGCAGTACGGCGGCGGCGGCCACGAGGCGGCCGGCACCTGCCAGGTGGGCAACGACCAGGCCGAAGATGTGCGCGATGAACTGGTCGCGCGCATCCGCGGCCACGGTTGAGAGCCGATTAACGATCGCGCGGATTAAGGCGTGACAAGGCGGCGCGGCTGAACTCGCCGTGTCGCGCCTCATCATGCGTAGCAGGTCGTCGCTCAGGCCAGCTGTTGCAGCACTTCCAGCGCTTGGTGCAGGTCCTGGCATACCGCCAGCGCGTGATGGGTCTGGTCCGCTGGCGGCGTCACCAGGTCCGGCACCAGGATCACCCGCATGCCGGCGGCGACGCCGGCGTGCAGGCCGTAGATCGAATCCTCCAGTACCACGCAGCGCAGCGGATCGATTCCCAGCTTGCGCGCGGCGGCGAGATAGACGTCCGGAGCCGGCTTGGTATGGGCGACTTCGTCGCCGGCCACCACGGTATCGAAATAAGACGCGAGCCCGGTGCGGCCCAGCTTGATGTCCGCCAGCTGGCGCTGGGTGGAGGTGGCCACCGCGCGCGGCAGCTTCTGTTCGCGCACCCAGTCCAGCAGCGCCTCGATGCCGGGCTTGAGCGGAATCTCCTCATGCTCCAGCATCTGCCAGTAATGCCGACGGCCCACGTTTTGCAGCGCGACGGCGTGGTCCTGGCTGCCCAGCCTTTCACTGAGGAATTCGGTGCAGCGGCGCATGGACAGGCCCACCATGTCCAGCAGCAATTGATCGCTGAGCGTCATGTCCAGCTCGTCGGCGGCGCGGCGCCAGGACTCCATCGAAATTCTCTCGGTGTCTATCATCAGGCCATCCATGTCGAACAAGATGGCGTCATAGTTTTGCGGCATGAGGACTCCTTTTCCGGGCTTCGACCTTACGCCAGATGGCCCGGCTGCGGCAAGCACTTCCCCTCTGGTATAGTGGGCCATCGCAAACGGCAGAGGAGGCGGATGTGCAATCGGTATTGGTGGCCAATCCCAAGGGCGGCAGCGGCAAATCGACGCTGGCGACCAATCTGGCCGGCTATTACGCCGCGCGCGGCAAACGGGTGATGCTGGGCGATGTGGACCGGCAGCAGTCGTCGCTGGGCTGGCTGGCGCAACGCGATGCGGCGCTGCCTTCCATCGCCGGCTGGGAAGTCAAGGCCGGCGAGGCGGCGCGGCCGCCCAAGGGCACCGAGGTGGTGGTGCTGGACAGCGCCGCCGGCCTGCACGGCAAGAAGCTGGCGGCCCTGGTGTCCCGCGTCAGCCGCATCCTGGTGCCGATTCAACCTTCGCCGTTCGATATGTGGGCGAGCGAGGCCTTCTTCGAGCAATTGCTGGAAGAAAAGGCGATCCGCAAGAACAAGGCCTTCATGGCGGTGGTGGGCATGAGGGTGGACCCGCGCACCCGCTCGGCGCGCGAATTGGAAAAATTCCTGGCCAATCATGATGTGCCGGTGCTGACCTGGCTGCGCGACACCCAGCTTTACGTGCAGGCGGCTTCCAGCGGCCTGTCGCTGTTCGATCTGCCGCCATCGCGCACCCAGCGCGACCGCGACGCCTGGCAGCCGGTGCTGAATTGGCTGGGCGGCGACGCCGACGGCAGTTGGTGCGACAAATAGCCGTTTGTCTTGATCTGAAATAAAATCGCTTGACGTGAAGAAACCTGCGGCGTAAGGTGTGCCGGTAAGTGCGTGCGAGCCAAGCGAGGCGTCGCAGGGGACACTGTAAACGGGAGCCATCGAGCTCCCGTTTATGTTTGGGGCCCCTCGTTTTTTGACTCTTCATTCCGCTTTGGGAGCACACGCATGATCAAGACAGAACTCAATTACGGCGACGTTTACCTGGTGCCGAAGAAAACCGTGGTGGACAGCCGCAAGGAGTGCGACACCTCGGTGCAATTTGGTCCGCGCCGTTTCGACATGCCGATCTACCCGTCGAACATGAAGTCGGTGGTCAGCGCCGACACCTGCGAGTTCTTCGCCCGGCAAGGCTGGTTTTACACCATGCACCGCTTCAATGTGGACGCGGTCGAGTTCACTCGCGACATGCAGGCCAAGGGCCTGTTCGCCTCCATCAGCGTCGGGGTCAACGAGGACACGCTGGAACAACTGGCCGCGCTCAAGCAGGCCGGTCTTACCCCGGAATACATGACGCTGGACATCGCCAACGCCTGGTGCGTGAAGGCCGAGCGCATGATCAAGCACATCAAGCAGCACTTCCCCGATACCTTCCTGATCGGCGGCAACATCGCCACCGCCGAGGCCGCGCGCGATCTGCAAAGCTGGGGTTGCGACGCGATCAAGGCCGGCATCGCCGGCGGCCGCGTCTGCATCACCAAGAACAAGACTGGCTTTCATCGCCCGATGATTTCCACGGTGCAGGACTGCGTGGCCGCGGTCAGCGTGCCGGTGATCGCCGACGGCGGCATCGTCGAGCACGGCGACATGGCCAAGGCCATGGCCTGCGGCGCCAGCATGATCATGGCCGGTTCCCTGTTCGCCGGCTATGACGAATCCGCCGGCGACATCGTCGAGATCAACGGCAAGCACTACAAGGAATACTTCGGCAGTGCCTCGCAGTTCAACAAGGGCGCCTACGTCAATGTCGAGGGCAAGAAAATCCTGGTGGAGTACAAGGGCAGCATCGGCAAGCTGCTGTGCGAGCTGAAGGAAGACTTGCAGTCGTCCATCAGCTACGCCGGCGGCAAGGAATTGCAGGCGCTGCGCAGCGCCGAGATGATCCAGGTTCGCCGCTGATCCGGCCAGGCGGGCCCGCGCGGCTAGGCGGTTTGCGCCGCCGGCGCGGGCGCGTCTTGGTCTTGCCGCGGCAGCGCGCGGCATTGCGCCCAGATCGAGCACTCCAGCTGCATCGCCACTTCGTCGCGCTGATTGCGGGTCGTCCAGCGCACTTTCACCACGCCAAAGCCGGGCTGACTGCCGGAGCGGCGCTTGTCCAGGATTTCCACGCTGACGCGCAGCGTGTCGCCGGCGCGGGTGGGCTGCGGCCAGCGCATCTTGTCTATCTGCATGCCGATCAAGCCATTGACCATTTTCCCCAATTCGGTCTGGGTCACCAGCCGCATGCTCAGGCTGCTGGTCTGCCAGCCGCTGGCGGCCAGGCCGCCGAACAGGCTGTCCGCCGCGCGTTGCGGATCGGTATGAAAATATTGCGGGTCGTACTGGCGGGCGAAGCCGGTCAGTTCTTCTTCGCCGAGGGTGTGGCTGGGGCTGTGGAATAGCTGGCCCGGCTGCAGATCTTCAAAATAGAGCATATCGACTTACGTTCGCGTCACTTGAGTTTGCAGCTTAACGCGGCCGGCGCAAGCGGTCAAAATCCGGACTGTATTCAACCGAGGGAGAACGATATTTTGTCGCAAGATAGACAGTTGGAAGTGTGCGCCGCCTCGCTGGCCTCCTGCCTGGCGGCGGAGCAGGGCGGCGCGGCCAGGGTGGAATTGTGCGCCAGCCTGGAAACCGGTGGCGTCACGCCGTCGCCGGGCATGATTGCCTTGGCGCGGCAGCGGCTATCCATCGGCCTGCATGTGATCGTGCGGCCGCGCGGCGGCGATTTCCTGTATTCCGCCGACGAGTTCGAGGTGATGCGCCGCGATGTGCTGGCCTGCCGCGACTTGGGCGTGGACGGCGTGGTGCTGGGCTTGCTGGACGCCGATGGCGCGGTCGATGTCGAGCGCACGCGCGAGCTGGTCCGGCTGGCGGGGCCGATGACGACGACCTTCCATCGCGCCTTCGATCTGGCGCGTGATCCCGAGCAGGCGCTGGAGCAGGTGATCGCCAGCGGCTGCCGCCGCTTGCTGACCTCGGGCCAGGCGCCGACGGCGCTGGACGGCGCGGTCCTGATCGCAGGCTTGCGCCGTCAGGCGGGCGAGCGGCTGATCCTGATGCCGGGCGGCGGCCTGCGGCCGGACAATCTGGCCGCGCTGGCGCGCGCCACCGGCTGCGCGGAATTCCACGCCTCGGCCAGCGCAGCGGTGGCCAGCGCGATGCGCCATCGCCGTTCCGGCGTATCCATGGGCGCCGGCGGCGATGAGTACGGCTGGCGCGAAACCAGCGCCGCCACGGTGCGGGCGATGCGCGAGGTTTTGCGCGCGCTGGATTGACTCTGGTTTCACGGCTGCGGGATGATGCCGACATCGTCCGGCAAGAGACCGGGACAGGAGCGCAGACATGAGCAAGCCGCCGAATGTGGTCAATATCGAGCAGGTCGCCGCCGTCGACTACCGGGAGGGCGAGGTCTGGGGCGGCAGCTACCAGCCGCTGACGCCGGCCTTGGACGCCTTGCCGGGCCGGCTGGGCGCCAATCTGACCCGGCTGCCGCCGGGACGGGTGGGCTGCCCCTTCCATGCTCATGCCCGCGAGGATGAAATCTTCTATGTGCTGTCCGGACGCGGCGTGCTGCGCCTGGGCGATAGCGTTCAGGAAATCGGCCCTGGCGACTGCGTTTCCTGTCCGGCCGGTCATGGCGTCGCGCACCAGATCGCCAACCCTTTCGATGAAGACCTGGTTTATCTGGGCATAGGGGTCAACGACCCGCACGAAGTCTGCGTCTATCCGGACAGCGGTAAGGTGCTGGTGCGCCATCTGAAACAGGTGGGACGGCTGGAGGGCGCGCCGTATTACGACGGCGAGCCGCCGCGGCCCAGGGTGTTCGACTTGCTGGAGCGCGGCGTGCAGCCGGCGCCGAAGAAGAAATAGCCGGCGCTTGGCAGGCGGGGACGGCATGAGCGATAACGGAAGCATGGCGCACGGGCGGGTAGAGAAACGATGAGGCGGGGATTGGGCCGGGCGGCGGCGCTGGCGCTGGCATGGTCTATGAGCGCGGCGGCGGGACCGCTGTTGTTCTGTTACGAGGATCAGATTTCCTATCCTTGGCTGGACGGCCACGGCGGCGGTTTGGACATTCAACTGATCAAGCAACTGCAAGCGCCGTTGCGGCGGGCCGTGTTGCTGCAGCCGATGCCATGGCGGCGCTGCATCAATATGCTGAGCCAGGGCAAGATGGACGGCGCCTTCGCCGCCAGCTTCCTGCCGGAGCGCTCACAATGGGGCTTGTATCCGCTATTGGCCGACGGCGCGCCGGACGGCGGCCGACGGCTGCACAGTTCCAGTTATTCCTTGTACCGCTTGAAGGGCACCACGGTGGACTGGGATGGCAGCCATCTCTCCAGCGGCATGGCGCCGATAGGCATGCAGACCGATTTTTCCATCGGCGCCTTTCTGCGCAAGCAGCAGGTGGAGATAGACGACAGCAACCGCGATCCCTTGGCCATTCTGCAAATGCTGCGCTTGCGGCGGCTCAGCGGCGCGGCGCTGCAAACCCCGCGCGCCGAACAGCTGCTGCGCGAGCACCCGGAACTGGCGGAGGTGATTGAACGCTGCCGGCTGCCATTGGAGGAGAAGCCTTATTTCCTGATGCTGTCGCGCCAGCTGGCCTACCGCGAGCCGGGGCTGCCGGCCAGGATCTGGGCGGAACTGGAGCGTCAGCGCGAGGCGCCGGCTTTCCAGGCTTTGCTGCGCTCCGCCAGCCAGCATCGGGAGGCGGGCGGACATAAATGAAGTCCGGGTATTTGGCGATTGACCGCTACCGAAACTAAAGCATTTACTTTACCATCCGCTTTCCATTCACCCTGGGAAAACAAATGCACAAGAATATGCTCGTGGCCGCCGGCTGCCTATGGCTGGCGGCCGGCCCGGTCTTGGCGGAGGGCTGGAATCACCCCGGCTGGCAGGATAGCGCCGATACCCGCGTCAAGGCCTTGGCGCTGTTGCAAACGCTGAACGCCACCTTGCTCAGCAATAGCAGCGCCACCCGCACCTTGCAGCAATGGTGCGCCGAGCACCGGATGGCGGCGCCGGCGCAGATCCGCGCCTTGCGCAATCCCGCCGATCACAAGGACGCCAGCGCCGAGGTGAGGGCGCAGCTGCGCGCGCAGCCGGACGAGCGCGTCGCCTACCGCCGCGTGCAGCTGGCCTGTGGCGAGCATGTGCTGTCCGAAGCCGACAATTGGTATCTGCCCTCCAAGCTGACGGCGGAGATGAACCGTCAGCTGGACGGCAGCGATGTGCCGTTTGGCCGCGCGGTGGCGGCGCTGAATTTCCGCCGTCAGACCGAGGAGGTCAAACTGCTGTGGTCGCCACTGGAGGCCGGCTGGGAAATGAAACCGGCGCCCAAGGCCGGCGCCGGCGGGCTGGACATCGCGCAGCAAGTGCTGCAGCACCGCGCGGTGCTGTATCGCGGCAGCGACAACGCGCCGTTCAGCGTGGTGGTGGAGACTTATCAGCGAGACGTCTTCGCCTTCCCGCTGGCCTATTGATACCGCGCCGAGCGAGTCTTGCGAGCAGGGCGCTGGCAGCGTCCGCTGCGCAAACAACAGAAGAAGAAAGCAAGCATGATGAAGACAACACAGAGATTGGGCGGCCTGTTCTTGGCCGGCCTGATCGCCGGCCAGCCGGCGCTGGCGGACCGCCTGGACGATATCCTGCAACGCGGCAGCGTGCGGGTGGGCACCACCGGAGATTACCGTCCGTTCAGCGAACGGGACGCGGCCAGCGGCGCCTATCGCGGCCTGGACATCGAGATGGCCGAGAGCCTGGCGCGGGCGCTGGGCGTCAAGCTGGAGCTGGTGGCCACCAGTTGGCCGACGCTGATGCGCGACCATGAGGCCGGCAAGTTCGACATCGCGATGAGCGGGGTGTCGATCAATCTGGAGCGGCAAAAGCGGGCGCTGTATTCGCAGCCCTATCTGAACGACGGCAAGACGCCGATCACCCGCTGTGAAAACGTCCAGCGTTTTCAGACCATCGCCCAGATCAACCAGCCCCGGGTCAAGCTGATCGTCAATCCGGGCGGCACCAATGAAAAGTTCGCGCGCGCCCGCCTGCCGGCGGCCACTCTGACCGTGCATCCGGACAACGTCACCATTTTCCGGCAGATCATAGACGGCAAGGCCGATCTGATGGTGACCGACGCGGTGGAAACCCGTTATCAGCAGAAACTGCATCCGGAGCTGTGCGCGGTGCACCCGGAGAAGCCGTTCGACTTTTCGCAAAAAGCCTATCTGCTGCCCAACGACTGGCGCTGGAAAGCCTGGGTGGATCAATGGCTGAGCCAGAGCCTGCAGAACGGCGAATTCGTCGGCTTATCGGCCAAGTGGCTGGGAAATTGAATCGAGCCTAAGAGCCTGTTCAAAGTCTGCTGCGCGTCGGCGATACGGCGTTGAAACCGAGCTCAAAATGCTCATGTACCACCTGTACATTCCGCTTTTTCGCTCGTTTTCGCCTTGTCTCGCTCTTGCTCGCGAGACTTTGAACAGGTTCTAAGAACCTGTTTACGATCTGCTGCGCGTTGTGGGGCGTTACACGGTGAGTACCCCTTCGAAATGCTCATGTACCGTGTGTACACTCCGCTTTCTCCGCGGTTTTCGCCTTGTCTCACCTTAGCTCGCGAGATCGTAAACACGTTCTAAGCTTCGCTGCCGCGCAGTTGCTCGATATAGCAATTGAACAGCTCGGCGTGGCTGGCCACGCCGAGCTTCAGATACAGATTGCGGCGGTGAACCTTGACGGTTTCCGGCGAGATCGCCAATTGCTGGGCAATGGCCTTGCTGGACAGACCGCACAAGGTCAGCCGCGCCACCTCGGCTTCGCGCTCGCTCAGCCTGCCGTGGCCGAAGCGTTCCAGGGTCTGGCTCAATTGGTCCGCCAGCCGCGCCGGCGGCGGCAAGGGCTCGGCCTGCAACTGCCAATGGCGTCGCATCGCCGCCAGCAGCCAGGGCTGCATCACCCGCAGCTTGCCGATGTCCGCGGGCGCGAATTCGCTGGTTTTTCCCAGCGACAATGACAGAACCTGATCCGGCGCCACGCGCAGCAGCAACTGGACCTCGTCCACGCCCACTTCGCCGCTCATATAACGCTGAAAGTATTCGCTTTGGCGGAAATGATCGGGCGCGATGTCGGGCAGGTGATAGAGACCGTCGGCAAAAGGCTGGCGGCTATACAGATAGAACGGGTCCAGCAGGTAGAGGCCCTGGCAGTACAGCGGCATCGGCGATGCCGCCGCGCGGTGCTGGAAATCGCACTCCTCCAGGATCAAGGGCGGCGCGCCGACGCGAAAACAGGCCGCCAGCGCATTGTCCAGCGGCACGCTGGCGCGCAGCAGCAGCGCCAGCTGGCGCCAAAAGCCCGGCAGGCCGATATGCGCCATCAACTGCGCCAGATGTTGGTGCAGCGGCAACTCCCTCAACAGACCTTCCATCCCGCCCTCCCGGTTTGGGGTAACCCGTCACGGTGATTGGGCCCCTTTCCGCGCCAAAATACACTGTCTCCCACGCGTCTGACTACAAGGCGCCGCACAACAAGAGGAGAGCAGAGCATGAGCACATCCAAGGCCAGCCCCGGGCTGCGCCGTTCATTGAGCGTGACCGACGTGGTGTTGATCACGGTGTCGGGCGTGACGCCGGCCAGTTCCATTTTCGTGATCGCGCCGTTCGCGCTGCAAGGCGCCGGCAGCGGCACCTTTCTCGCCTTCGCGCTGGCGGCGCTGTTGGCCGCCGCCTTCGCGCTGTGCTATGCCGAGCTGGGCGCGGCCCATCCCAATGCCGGCGGCGAGTACGTAATGATAGAGCGGGTATTCGGCCGTCGGCTCAGCCTGCTGATGTATCTGCTGATCTTGTGTCTGTTGCTGTTCGTGCCGGCGGTGTTGGCCACCGGCGCCGCGCCCTATCTGAATTCCGCGCTGGGCGCGCGGCTGGACGGCGCGGAGGTGGCGCTGGTGATGATCGTGCTGTGCTTCGGCATCGCGGTGCTGGACATCAAGCTGAACGCCTGGCTGACCGGTTCTTTCCTGCTGTTGGAAGTGGCCGCGCTGACCTTGATCGCCTGGCTGGGCTTCAGCGAGGCGCGGCAGCCGGCGGCGGTGTTGTGGCAGCCGGTGATGGCCGCGGCCGATGGCGGACTCGCCACGGTTCCCGTCGCGGCGATCGCGGCGATGGCGGGCATCGCGGTATTCGCCTACAACGGTTTCGGCGGCGCGGTGTATTTCGCCGAGGATATGCGCGAGAGCGGCCGCCCGGTGGCGCAGGCGGTGCTGGCGACGCTGCTCATCGTGGTGCTGGTGGAGTTGATTCCGGTCACCGCGCTGATCCTGGGCGCGCCGTCGCTGGCTGAGCTGAGCCGGCAGGCGGACCCGATCCACTACGTGCTCAGCCATTTGAGCAGCTCGGCAGTGGCGCGGGTGATCAGCGGCGGCATTTTCCTGTCGGTGTTCAACGCCATCATCGCCATCGTGGTGCAAAGCGGCCGTTTTCTGTACTCCAGCGGCCGGGACGGGCTGTGGCCGGCGCCGGCGAGCCGGGCGCTGCAGCGCATCCATCCGCGCTTCGGCACCCCCTGGGTGGCCACGCTGGCGCTGGCCTTGCCGTCGGCCTTGCTGACCTTTCATTCCAGCCTGGCCGGCCTGGCCTCGTTCACCGTCATCATTCTGATGCTCAGTTATCTATTGCTGGCGCTGGCGGCGCTGCGCAGCCGTCGCGGCCGCCATCCCCATCCTTACCGCATGCCCTGGTGGCCGTGGCCGCCGTTATTGGCCGCGGCCGGCAGCGTGTATCTATTATGGGCGGCGTTGCGGGACGCGCCGGCGCGCGATGGCTGGATCATGGCCGGCATCGTGCTGGCCGGTGTGCTGCTGGCCGCGCAGCGGCCGCGGCGCAAGGTATTGATTATCGATGAGCAGAAGGAGAGATGACTATGCAATCCAGGGCAAGATCATTGGGCATTCGCATAGGCCAAGGCGAGCCGGGCGCCTTGAACGCCATTACCGACGTGCCGGGCGTGCGCGTCGGGCATGCCGAGGCCTGGGCGGATTTCGCCGACGGCCGGCGCGCGCGCACCGGGGTGACGGTGGTGGAGCCGCGGCCGGGCCTGGCGCGCCACGCGCCATGTTTCGCCGGCGTGCATGTGCTGAACGGCAACGGCGATGCGTCCGGCCTGGAATGGCTGCGCGAGGCTGGCATGCTGACCACGGCCATCGCGCTGACCAATACCCACAGTGTGGGCGTGGTGCGCGACGCGCTGATCGTCGGCGAGCGCGAGGCGGTGGCCGGCGAGCCGCAGTTGTACTGGACCATGCCGGTGGTGCTGGAAACCTTTGACGGCCTGCTCAACGACATCAATGGCTTCCACGTGACGGCGGAGCACGCGCGAGCCGCGCAGAGGGTGGCCAGCGGCGGGCTGCCGGCCGAAGGCAGCGTCGGCGGCGGCAGCGGCATGATCTGCCATGAGTTCAAGGGCGGCATCGGCACCGCGTCGCGGCGCTTGCCGGCGGCGGCCGGCGGCTGGACGGTGGGGGCGCTGCTGCAAGCCAACCATGGCAAGCGCGGCTCTTTATTGGTCGAAGGCTATCCGGTGGGGCGGCATTTGAGCTGCGAGCGCATCCCATCGCCATTCGAGCAGCGGCGGCTGCCGCAGCCGGGCATGGGCTCCATCGTGGTGGTGCTGGCCACCGATGCGCCCTTGCTGCCGGAGCAATGCCGGCGGCTGGCGCAGCGCGCAGGCATCGGCATCGCCCGCACCGGCGGCGGCACCGAGGACTCCAGTGGCGATATCTTCGTCGCCTTCGCCACCGGCAACCGCGATCTGCCGGTAAGCGACTACGCTGATAAAGGGCCCTTGTGCAGCGAAGTGCGCATGGTCAACGCCGATCATCTGTCGCCCTTGTTCGAGGCGGCGGCGGAAGCGGTGGAGGAGGCCATCGTCAACGCCTTGCTGGCGGCCGGAGATATGCGCGGCAACCACGGTCACGCGGCGCATGGCCTGACGTCGCGGCAGTTATTGGCCGCGCTGGACGCCAGCGGCTGGCGGCCGCGCTAGCCGGCGCCGCGATTTGGCGCGGCCCTGGAATGCTATTATCATGGCTGGGGCCGCGCTGACGCGGCGTGACAAGGCGGGAGGCTGAGATGAAGACACCGGAAACGCCGGCGGACGAAGCGAAACGCCTGGCGACGCTGCGCGCGCTCGGAGTGCTGGATACAGCGGCGGAAGAGCGTTTCGACCGCCTGACCAGAATGGCCAAGCGGCTGTTCCGGGTGCCGATCGCCCTGGTTAGCCTGGTGGATGAGAACCGCCAGTGGTTCAAGTCCTGCATGGGCTTGGAGACGAACGAGACTTCGCGCGACATTTCCTTTTGCGGCCATGCCATCCTGGGCGACGAGATCTTCATTATTCCGGACACGCTGGCGGATGCGCGCTTCGCCGACAACCCGCTGGTGGTGGGCGAGCCCTATATCCGCTTCTATGCCGGCTGCCCGCTGCATGCCGCCAATGGCGCCAAGGTGGGCACCTTGTGCGTGGTGGACAGTCTGCCGCGGGAATTCGACCAGGACGACGCGCAGGCGCTGCATGATCTGGCCTTGATGGTGGAGGCGGAGCTGATCGCGTTTCAGGCCGCCACCACCGATGAGCTGACCGGCCTTTCCAACCGGCGCGGCTTCCGGCTGCTGGCGCAGTACAGCCTTAATTTCTGTGCGCGCCAAGCCTTGCCGGTGAGCCTGGCCTTCCTGGATCTGGACAAGTTCAAGGCCATCAACGATTGCCATGGCCACGCCGCCGGGGATCTGGCGCTGGCGGTCTTCGCCGAGCAGATGCGCGCCTCCTTTCGCTCCGCCGATCTGCTGGCGCGCCTGGGCGGGGATGAGTTCGTGGTGCTGTTGTCCGATGCCGGCCGCGAGCCGGCGCAGGCGGCGGTCGACAAGTTCGCGCGCAATCTGGATGCTTACAACGACGCCGCCGGTCAGCCCTACCGGCTGGCGTTTTCCGACGGCATCGTGGAGCTGGACCCGGAGCGGCATTTTTCGATAGAAGCGCTGCTGGCGGAAGGCGACACGCTGATGTACGCGATCAAGGGCGCCAAGAAATAGCGCGCCGGCCGTGGCCGGCCAGACAGTCAATCTGGGGAAATTTCACCGGAACTTTCACTTTTCCGCCCCCCTCTAGTTTGAAACCGGCGCATGCGGGCCATGCGTTCCATATAACAAACACAGCTCGGGGGGCGGCCGCCATGGTCCACAATGTTTCATTGATTTCAACCATTGCGGCGGGCCTTGGCCTGTCCCTGATCCTGGGGCTGCTGTGCGAGCGGGTTCGCATTCCGGCGCTGGTCGGCTATCTGCTGGCCGGCATCGTCATCGGTCCGGCGACGCCGGGCTTCGTCGCGGATATGCAGATAGCCGCGCAGCTATCGGAAATCGGCGTGATGCTGCTGATGTTCGGCGTCGGCCTGCACTTTTCGATGAAAGACCTGCTATCGGTCAAGCGCATCGCCGTGCCGGGGGCCATCGTGCAGATGAGCGCGGCCACCAGCCTGGCGCTGTTCGTCGCCTGGTGCTGGGGTTGGGGCTGGTCCAGCGGCCTGATCTTCGGCTTGTCGCTGTCCTGCGCCAGCACCGTGGTGCTGCTCAAGGCGCTGGAGGTGCGCGGCATTCTCGACACCATCAACGGCCGCATCGCCGTGGGCTGGCTAGTGGTGGAGGACCTGGCCTGCGTGCTGGTGCTGGTGTTGATGCCGCCGCTGGCGGCGCTGCTGGGCGGGTCGGCCGTAAGCACCGGCGGCGGGCCGCTGTGGCTGACCATTGCGCTGACCCTGTTGCAAGTGACTGCCTTCATCGCGCTGATGCTGATTGTCGGCCGGCGCGCCTTGCCGTGGCTGCTGTGGCGGGTGGCCAAAACCGGTTCGCGCGAGCTGTTCACGCTGGCGGTGACTGCGGCGGCCATCGGCATCGCCTTCGGCGCCGCCCATCTGTTCAATGTCTCCTTTGCGCTGGGCGCATTTTTCGCCGGCATGATGATGCGGGAATCCGAATTCAGCCATCGCGCCGCCCGCGATTCTTTGCCGTTGCGCGACGCGTTCTCGGTGCTGTTCTTCGTGTCGGTGGGCATGCTGTTCGATCCGACCATCCTGCTGGAGCAGCCGCTGATGGTGCTGAGCGCGGTGGCCATCATCGTGCTGGGCAAAACCCTGGCGGCGCTGGCCTTGGTCACCTTGTACCGTTACCCGCTGACCACGGCGCTGACCATTGCCGCCAGCCTGGCGCAGATCGGCGAGTTTTCCTTCATCCTGGCCGGCCTGGGCGTGACGCTGGGCCTGCTGTCGGCGCAGGGCATGAGCCTGGTGCTGGCCAGCGCGCTGATCTCGATTGCGCTCAATCCGCTGTTGTTCGCCGGGCTGGAGCCGCTGCGCGGCTGGCTGTTGGCGCGCTCGGAATGGGCGCGCAGCCTGGAACGCCGGGCCGACCCTTATGCGGAACTGCCGATGAGCACCGAGCGCAAATACCTGGAAGGCCAGGTGGTGTTGGTGGGTTACGGCAGGATTGGACGCGGTCTGGCCGCGGAGCTGGAACGCGGCCATGTGCCCTATGTGGTGGTGGACCAGAACCGCGAGCTGGTGGAAGCGCTGCGCAATCAGGGCCGCGCGGCGGTGACCGGCGATGCCGCCGAGGCGGCGGTGCTGATCCAGGCCCATATCGTCAACGCCTCGGTATTGGCGGTTTCCACCGCCGACGCGCTCAATCTGCGGCAGATGGTGGAACTGGCGCGCACCTTGAATCCGGAGTTGCGCATCGCGCTGCGCGCGCGTAGCGGCGAGGAGGCCGAGCTGCTGCGGCGTGAAGGCCTGGGAACGGTGTTTCTGGCCGACGAAGAGCTGGTGGGCAGCATGGGCCGGCATGTGCTGGCCGGTTTCGCCGCGGAACGGCTGCAAGCCGCGCATTGAGCGCGCGGCTTCAGCTTGCTGGCTGGCTTTCCAGCCAGGCCTTGGCCGCGGCCAGATCGCGCGCCACCCAGGCGGCGTCGGCTTCGAAGCGGGCGTCGTCGACGCCGGGTGGGCGGAACAGGGTCAGCACCAGTTCGCAGCCATCATCGCGCGCCAGCAGGCGCAGCGGAATATAAACCTCCGCCTGGCCGGGTGGTGACAGCCAGTGATCCAGCACGCCGTAGTCGTTGAGCGGAGAGAAGCGCACCGGCATCGCGCCATGCGGCGTGTCCGCCAGCCAGCCGTCGCCGGCGCGGCGCAGCGCGCCGGCCAGGCCGGACGCCCATAGTGGAAAATGTTCCGGCGGCGCCAGCAAGGCATAGGCGCGCTCCAGGGAGCAGGCGATGCTGATGCCGATATGGCGTGGCGTGGACATGGCGGCTTTCGCGGCGGGCAGTGCCTTGAGTGTAGCCGGTGTCGCGGCATGTCCGCCCGCGCTCACGTCTCTTCCAATCCCACCCGGTTGCGGCCGGCGGCCTTGGCGCGATACAGCGCCTGATCCGCGCGCTTGACCACGGTTTCCGCTTGCTCGTCATCGGGACGGGCGGTGGCCAGCCCTATGCTCATGGTGATGGTGCCCACGTCTGGCGCCTGCGATTGCTCGATCGCGGCGCGGATTTTTTCGGCCAGCACCGCGCCGCCCTTGGCATCGGTGTCGGGTAGCAGCAGTAGAAACTCCTCGCCGCCGTAACGGGCGGTGAAATCGGTGACGCGGGCCGAGGCGCGCAGGGTGTCGGCGATGTGGCGTAGCACGCGGTCGCCGGCGTCGTGGCCGAAGCCGTCGTTGACGCGCTTGAAGTGGTCTGCGTCCAGCAACAGAACCGAGTACGTCGCGCCGATGCGGCGGTAACGCAGGTGCTCCTCCAGCAGCTGCTCATTGGCCGCCATGCGGTTGTTGAGCCCGGTGAGAGCGTCGCTGCGTGCTTGCCGCGCCAGTTCGGTCGCCTTGCGCACCAGTTGGCGGTTGGTTTCGCGCAAGGCATCGGTGCGCTCCGCCACGATCTGCTCCAGGTTGGCATTGATATCGGTCAGTTCCTGCTTGCGGGCGAGCAGGGTGGTGGTCATGTTCCGCATCGCCCGCGATAGCTGGCGTAGTTCCTGGGTCTCGCCGGCTATGTCCCAGTCGGCGCGCTCGTCGCCCTGGCCGATGCGCTCGGCGATGCCGGCCAATTGTTCCAGCGGCCGGCTGAACAGGGCGGCCAGCTTGTACACCGCCAACATCAGCAGCAGGGTGAGAATCAGCCCAGACAGGATCAAGGTGGCGCGCAACTGGTTCAAGGCCGCCAATGCCTGCCGCTTGGGCTGGCGGACGACGATGCGCCAATCCAGCCCCGCCTCGTTCATCCGCGCCTCGCTGTAGAGGTAGTCGCCGCCATCGGGCCAGAGCCCCAGGCGGAAATCCTGCCTGGATGTCTGCGGCGGCGGCGCGCGAACTTTGCCTATCGCCTCGAACGGCGACAACATATTGCCGCTCTTGTCGATGATGAACACCTGCTGATGGTTTTCGGCGGGCAGGCGCTCGCGTATCGTTGCTTCCACCCAGTCCCACAGGGCATGGGTGGCGAGCACGCCGCGCAGCTTGCCGGCGGGGTCGTAGATGGGCGAGGCGAAATCGACGAAGCGCAAGGGCTCGCCGTTGGCGGCTGCGGGTATCAGCTTGGCCAGCAGCACCGCCTGGTGAACGTCGCCGACGAAGGAGGCGTGCTGGCCATGGATGAACCAGGGGCGCTTGGCGGCGCTCTGGCCCTGCAACATGCCGCTGGTGGCGGAAACAATCTTGCCGTCCGCGTCGGCAATGCCGATCCAGGCATAGTAGTGATAGGCCTGCTTGGTGCGCTCCAGGCTGCGGCGCAGGTCGTCGCTGTCCAGCGGCGCGCGCACATAAGCCGGCGTCTGCGCCAGCAGGATCACTTCGCGGTGGCGCTCCTGTACATTGTTGGCGATGGCCTTGGCGATATTGCTGGCCAGTCCGTACATCGCCTCCCCTTGGCTCCGCACGATGCGATCGGACAGCACCTTGTCCAGACTCAGCGCCGCCAGCAGCGCGGAAGCGAGAAACAGACCGCCGAACAATAGGGTCAGCCGGAGCCGGAAACTGTCGGGCAAGGCTCGAGGGATCAAGGGCATGGCGGCGGCGCGAGGGTGCGATGCATTCATTATATAGGCCGGTGGCGGGGTTGGAACCTGCTTACGATCCGCTGCGCGTTGTGGAGCGTTACATGGTGAGCGCGGTTTCGAAATGCTGATGCACCACTTGCACATTCCGCTTTTTCAGCCGTTTTCGCCTTGTCTCGCCTTAGCTCGCGAGAGGGTAAACACGTGTAGTGCATGGCATGGCGGTACTCAAGTTTGAGTGTCAGTCACCGGCTTGCCGAGGTGTCGATAGGGAATGAAAAGGACGTGGGGAGCGGGCTGGGTCACGCATGGTCCGGGTTGGCTAGGTCAAGCCAATGGCTCGGGCGCATGGTGCAAGAAACCAGGAGGGTGCCCAGCAAGGCGGGTGGCGCACTAAGAAGCTGTTTACGATCTGCTGCGCGTCGGCGATACGGCGTTGAAAACCAGCCCAAAATGCTCATGTACCACGTGTACATTCCACTTTTTCGCTCGTTTTCGCCTTAGCTCGCGAGATCGTAAACAGGTTCTAAGAAAATTTGAGGCATGCTTGGGGCGTGCGGATACTGTTTACCTTGGCCTAACCCATTGGTCCCAAGCAAAATAAATGCCGCCCTAACCCGCGTGGATCCAGCCTTTAGGGCGGATTGGCGCTGATTAGGACGGCATGCATTCTGGCGGAGGCTGTGGGATTCGAACCCACGGACGGTTGCCCGTCGGCAGTTTTCAAGACTGCTGGTTTAAACCACTCACCCAAACCTCCAGTGTCTGGTCATTGTCGATGCGGGCGGCGCGCAAGATCACGGCATGAATCCGGCCTGCTGCACTTCCCGAATCGGTAAGAGGGCGCAATTCTAGCGGGTCTTAGTCGCTTTGGCTATAGGGCCGGCGCATTTGACGCCAGCATTTCCGCCGCGTGTTCGCGCGTGGTCTGGGTCAGCTCCACGCCGCCCAGCATGCGGGCGATTTCCAGCACCCGCTGCTCGCTGTCCAGCGGTTCGATGCGGCTCTTGACCCGGCCCTTGTGTTCGCTCTTGCTGACCTGCCAGTGATGACTGCCGCAGGAGGCCACTTGCGGCAGGTGGGTGATGCACAGCACTTGGTAGCGCTGGCCCAACTGGCGCAGCATGTGGCCGATGACTTCGGCGACGCGGCCGCCGATGCCGACGTCCACTTCGTCGAAGATCAAGGTGGGCACGCTGGCCACCTGGCTGATCACCACCTGCATCGCCAGGCTGATGCGGGACAGTTCGCCGCCGGAGGCCACTTTGGCCAACGGGCGCAGGCTGGTGCCGGCGTTGGCCGCCACCAGGTATTCCACTGATTCCAGGCCATGGGCGCTGGGTTCGGGCAGGGCGGCCAGTTCGATGGCGAAGCGCGCGCCGCCCATTGCCAGATGCTGCATTTCCGCGCCGATGCGGGAGGATAGCTCGCTGGCGGCCTGACGGCGTTTGCCGGACAGCGCCTCGGCCAGCGCGCGATAGCGCGCCTGCGCGCTGGTTTCCGCCAGGGACAGCGCCTCGATATCGGCGGAGGCTTCCAGCGCTTGCAGCTGCTGCTGCCAGTCGTCCAGTTTTTCCTGCAGGTCTTGCGGCTGGACCCGGTATTTGCGCGCGGTGCTCATCAGCGCTTCCAGCCGGCCTTCCACTTCGGCCAGCTGGCCGGGGTTTTCGTCGATATCGCTGGCGTAGTCGCGCAGGCTGTAGACCACTTCGCGCAGTTCCGCGTCCACCGAGTCGAGCAGGGACAAGGTATCCGCCAGCTTGGGGTCCAGGTTGGCCAGCTTGCTGAGCCGGGTTTGCACCTGGGACAGCATGGTCAGGCAGCTATTGTCCATTTCGGACAGGGTGTCCACCGCCAGCTGGGCGCTTTGCGCCAGCTCGGCCGCATTGGCCAGCCGCGAGTGGCTTTGGTTCAGCGCGCTCCATTCATCCGGCTGCAGCTTGAGCTCGCTCAGCTCGTTGATCTGCCAGTTCAGCCGTTCGCGCTCGACTTCGGATTCGCGCGACATGCGCTCGGCGTCGGCGCGGGCGCGGCGGGCGGTCTGCCAGTCCTGCCAGGCCTTGTGCACGTCGCGCGCCAGCGCGGCGGAGCCGGCGTAGTCGTCCAGCAACTGGCGCTGGGCATCGGCCTTCATCAGCGACTGATGGGCGTGCTGGCCGTGGATGTCGACCAGGAACTCGCCCAGTTGCTTGAGTTGGCTGAGGGTGGCGGCCTGGCCGTTGACGAAGCTGCGCGAGCGGCCGGATTTGTCCAGCAGCCGGCGCAGCAACAGCACCGGGTCGTCGCCGCTGAGGCCGTTTTCTTCCAGCCAGGCGTCGATTTCCGGGCGGCCCTGGGGGTCGAATTCGGCGGTGATCTCCGCGCGCTCGGCGCCTTCGCGCACTTGCGCGCCTTCGGCGCGGTCGCCCAGCAGCAGGCTCAGGGCGTCCAGCAGTATGGATTTGCCGGCGCCGGTTTCGCCGGTGAGCACGGTGAAGCCGGGGCTGAAGTCCAGCGCGATGCTGTCGACGATGACGAAATCTTTAACGGTCAGCGATAAGAGCATGGGTGTCCGCGTATGTGTCAGAGCAGGCGCTCGCCCCAGTGGAGCTTGTGGCGCAGCATGTCGTAGTAGTTGTAGCCCAGCGGGTGCAGGATGCGCAGCGGGTTGCGGTAGCGGCGGATCAGCACCCGGTCCATTTCCATCAGGTCGCAATGGGATTGGCCGTCGAAGTGCACGCGCGCGTCCAGGCCGCGGGTGAGCATGAACTCCACTTCACAGGAGTCGTTGACCGCGATCGGGCGGTTGCTCAGCGACTGTGGGCAGATCGGCACCAGCGCGATGGCCTGCAGCGTGGGGTGCAGGATGGGGCCGCCGGAGGCCAGCGAGTAGGCGGTGGAGCCGGTGGGGGTGGAGACGATCAGGCCGTCGGAGCGTTGGCTGTAGACGAACTGGTTATCGACGAAGACTTCGAACTCTATCATCGAGCCCATCGCGCCGCGGCTGAACACCACGTCGTTGAAAGCCAGCGCGTTGGCGACTTCGGCGTCTTCGCGTATCACCGCGGCCTGCAGCAGGATGCGGTCCTCCGGCACGAAGTCGCCGCGCAGGATGGCGTCCACCGAGTCCAGCATCTCGTGCAACGGGATATCGGTCATGAAGCCCAGCCGGCCCTGGTTGATGCCGATCAAGGGCACGCGGTAGGGTGCCAGCAGCCGGGCGATGGACAGCATGGTGCCGTCGCCGCCCAGCACGATGACGATGTCGGCTAGCTTGCCCATGTCGTTGCGGTCTATCAGCGCGTGCGGGCCGGCTTCCTGCTGGGTGGCGCTGTCCTTGTCGATCAGCACGGTGGCGCCGGAGGCGGACAGGTGGTCGGCCAACTGGCGCAGGGATTCGACGATGGCGGGCTTGCTGTGCCGCGCCACCAGGCAGACATGCTTGAACAGTCGTTCCATGGCGTTGTTTCAGTAAGGGGTGGGCGTATCGTTCAAAAAACTGTCGTCGTTCGGTTTCTTGCCGGTGGCTTCCAGCGCTTTCAGGTAGAAGCGCACCAGGTCCGCCAGAGAGTCTACACCGAGTTTGTTGAACAGGTTGGCCCTATGTACTTCTATGGTGCGCGGGGACAGGTCAAGCACCCGGGCGATTTCCTTGCTGGACATGCCGTCCGCCACCAGTTCCAGCACTTCGCGCTCGCGGCCGCTGATGCGGGCGAGCAGGCCCATCACTTCCTGGGTTTCCTCTTCCTTGCGGTGTTGCAGAATGCTCAGCCGTATGCCCTTGCGCAGGCTTTCTATCAGCCGCGCCTGGTCTATCGGCTTGGTCAGGAAGTCGATGGCCCCGGTCTGGAACGCGCGGCGGCATTGTTCGATGTCGCCGTGGCCGGTGATGAAGACGATGGGCAGGGTCACGTTTTTGTCCAGCAGCTGCTCTTGCAGCGCCAGGCCGGTGATCTGCGGCATGCGGATGTCCAGCACCAGGCAGGCGATGTCGTTGCCGCCGTAGTGGGCGAGGAATTCCATTGCATTGGGATAGGTGACGGTGCGCATGCCTTGCGCGGCGATCAGCATGGCCAGCGAATCCAGTACGGCGGGATCGTCGTCGACGATGTAGACGGTTGGCGTGGTGTTTTGCATTGTGTTGTTGACTCCTGCCGGTTACCCCGTTGGCGGCGGTGCGTCCAGTTGCGGCAGTTCAATGATGAATTCCGCACCGCCGGTTGGTTTATTGCGCGCGTTCAGCTTGCCGCCGAACGCTTCTATGGCGGTCTGGCAGATGGCCAGGCCCAGCCCCATGCCGCTGGCCTTGGTGCTGAAGAAAGGCGAGAAGATGCGGTCCAGCAGCTCCGGCGCGATGCCGGCGCCGTTGTCGCCTATGCTCAGGCGGATCCAGCGGCCGTTCAAACTGGTGGCGATGCTGAGCCTGCCCCAGGGGGCGACGGTTTCCATGGCGTCCAGCGCGTTGCGCATCAGGTTCAGCACCACTTGCTCCAGTTGTATGTTGTCAGCGTAGACCAAGGGCAGGTCGTGGCAAATATTCTGCTCAATATGAATATCGTGGGTTTTCAGTTCGTATTCCAGCAGGTTGAGCGCATTGCCCACCACCTGGTTCAGATTGATGGGGGTGAATTGCTGGGTTTTCTTGATCACGAATTCGCGCAGGCGCTGGATGATCTGGCCGGCGCGGCTGGCCTGGGTGACGGAGGAGTCCAGCGCGCGGCGCAGCATGGCCATGTCCGGATCCTCGTCCTCCAGCAGGCTGAGCCCGGCCTGGCAATAGCTCATGATCGCGGATAGCGGCTGGTTGATTTCATGGGCGATGCCGGAGGCCATTTCGCCCATGGTGTTGATGCGGGCGACGCGGGCCAGTTCCATTTCATGCTGGCGCAGCCGGGTTTCGCTGGCTTCCAGCGCCGCCAGCATGCGGCGGCGAATCGGCGCGGTGTCGCGGAAGGTCAGCACCGCGCCCATCAGCCGGCCGTCGCGGCCGGGCAGCGGCGAGACCGAGCCTTCTATCAATAGCTTGGCGCCGTCGTTGCGGCTCAGGTAGCAGTTCTGCGCCAGCAGCACGGTTTCACGGCGCTGTATCGCCTTGTGTACCGGGTCTTCTTCCACCTGGCGCGCAAATTCGTAGTTGAGCCGCAACACCTGGTGCAATTTACGTTGCACCGCGTCGCCGGCCTTGAGGCCGAGCAGGGTTTCCGCCGCCGGGTTGAGGTAGCGGATGCTCAGGTCGATGTCCAGGCTGATCACCGCGTCGCTGATGCCGCTGAGCGCCACCATCGCGTATTCGCGTTCGCGGTGCAGTCGTTCCTGCGCCTGCTCCTGCACCTGGCGGTTTTGCGCCAGCAGCGCGAGGATGATCAAGAGCAGGTAGGCCGGCAGCATGGAAAAGACCGCGCTGAGCAAGAGCTCCAGCGGCGCGGTGCGATCGAAGCCCAGTTGGCGGCGCACCACCAGCTCATAAGGCAGGTAGGGGCTGTCCAGGTTCTTGCGGATTTCCATCGCCGGCAGCAGCCATTGCGCCAGCCAGCCGGGTTGATCCTGCTGCGGGTGGCGGTAAATCAACCGGTCGTAGCCGCTGGGCGCGTTGTCCTTGCGCTGCAGCGTCACGCTGTAGCGCAAGGACATGCTGGGCGTCAGGCTGACCAGTTTGTCCAGCGCCAGCACCTGCAGCACCATGCCGGCGGTCTGCTCGCTGCGCACCAGCGGCACCGGCGACGGCGCCTCGGTATTGTAGATGGCGGAAAAGAAGGCCAGGCCCTGCTGACCGCTGTTGAGGCGCAGCACCGGCGACACCGCCTCGCCCTGGCCCATCGCGCGCGCGGCGGTGGGCGCCAGCACGCTGTCGGCCAGCAGGTCCAGGCCCATTTCGCGCCAGTCGTCGGAGGCGAGGCCGGGCTCGGCCATGCTCAGCGGCAGGTAGCGCGGCCGCTTGGGCGCCAGCCGCCAGCCTTGTTGCTGGCTCCAGCCATTATCTTGTTGGTGCTGGTAATCACGGATGCGATAGGGCTGCCCTTGCAACTGGCTGCGCATGCGTTCGAATTCGCGGCGGTAGGCGTGGCTGACCAGCGGCTGGTAGCCGATGAAGTAGAGCTGAGGCTGTTCGCGCGCCAGCGATTCCACCAATAAGCGGATGCGCTGTTCGCGCTGGCTGTTTTCCTGGCCGACGATGTCGACCACGCTTTGCTGCAGCATCTCGCTTTCCTGCAGCCGGGTCTGCAGGCCGGAGAGAATCAGGCCCTGCACCTGCTGGTGCTCCTGGCGCTGCTGGTTCAGGTCCAGCGCCACCGATTGACCCAGCAACAGGGCGAAGGTGAGCAGCCACAGCACGGCGCAGGCCAGGCGGCCGCGCGGCGTGGCGGTGCGCAACAGGTCCAGGTGACGGGCTAGGGCGGCGTGGAGTGAAGTGATGATGCTGTGCTTGTCTGCCATGGGGAAGCTGAGGCTTGGGTTCGTCCGGCGCGCGGCCAATTCGGGCAGCGCCGCTACTGGGCCGGATTATAGCGGCGATGCCCTGGTCACGCGAACCATGCCGCTTGGTTCGCGTGACTCTGGCGGAGTATGTCTTATTTTTTCAAATATTCAGAAAAATATTGCTGGAATTTCGCCAGTTTTGGCGCAACCACCATTTGGCAATACGGTTCGTGACCATGCTGCTCAAAATATTGCTGATGATAGTCTTCCGCCGGGTAAAAAGTGACCGCGGCTTCCAGCCGGGTGACGATGGGGGCCGAATAGTCTCCGGCCAGCTCCGCCAGCATGCGCTCCGCCGCCTGGCGTTGTTCCTCGTCGTGATAGAACAGCACCGACGCGTATTGCGGGCCGACATCGTTGCCCTGGCGGTTGAGGGTGGTGGGATCGTGCAGCGCGAAGAAGGCGCGCAGCAGGGTGTCGTAATCGATCTTGGCCGGATCGTAGCGGATCTGCACCGCTTCCACATGGCCGCTGCGGCCGGCGCAGACTTCCTTGTAGCTGGGGTTGGCTCCGGGGCCGCCGGTATAGCCGGAAACGGCGCTGTGGACGCCGGCCAGGCGGTGGTAGGCGCTTTCTATGCACCAGAAGCAGCCGCCGGCGAAGGTTGCGGTTTTCATGTCGGGCTCCATTGACGGGGTGGGTGTGTATCAGTCGCGGCGGAATGGGAAATCTGTCCCGTCACGCCGAAGGTTTGCCAGGCCAGGCGCACGGTTTCGGTCTGGATCGCCACGGTGTCCTCTATGGGCACCGCGTAGCCGCCGCCCATGGCGACGGTCACCGCGGTTCCCGCCTGGCGACAGGCGTCCAGCACCATGCGGTCGCGTTGGGCCAGGCCGTCCCGGCTCAGCGCCAGCTTGCCCAGGCGGTCGCCGGCGTAGGGGTCGGCGCCGGCCAGGTAGAACACCAGGTCCGGCGCCGCGGCGGCGAACAGGCGCGGCAATTGCTGGGCCAGGATGGCGAGATAAGCCGCGTCGCCGGTGCCGTCCGCCAGTTCGATGTCCAGGCTGCCGGCCTCGCGCCGGAATGGGAAGTTGCCGGCGCCGTGCATGGAAAAGGTGAAGATGCGCGCGTCGCCGCGGGTGATGGCGGCGGTGCCGTCGCCTTGATGCACGTCCAGATCCAGCACCAGCGCGCGGCGGGCCAGGCCTTCGTCCAGCATCAGGCGCGCGGCCACGGCGATGTCGTTGAACACGCAAAAACCGCTGCCCATCGCGCGGCCGGCATGATGGGTGCCACCGGCCAGGTTGACGCCGCAACCCTGCGCCAGCGCCCAGCGGGCGGCGGCGATGGTGGCGCCCACCGAGCGGCGGCTGCGTTCCAGCAACTGCGGGCTCCAGGGCAGGCCGATCTCGCGCTGCTCGGCGTTGCTGAGCGTGCCCTTGAACACCTTGTCCAGATAGGCGTCGTCATGGGCCAGCGCCAGTTCGTAGCGGCTGGCCGCCGGCGCGGCGTCCATCGCCTCGGCGGCGAAGCCGGCCACCGCCTGCGCCAGCAGCGCGTATTTCCGCGCCGGGAAACGGTGTCCGGGCGGCAGCGGCAGCGGGAACTGATCGGTGCGGAATATGCGCATCGCGGCGCTCAGAACACCTTGACCAGCGCGAAGCGCGGCAGGGTCTGGCCCTCGTGAACCACGCTCTCCTCGAACATGCCGGCCGGGCGCGCCCACAGGCCGAACTCGCCGTAGAGCGCGCGGTACATCACCAGCAGTTCGCCGGTTTCGGAGTGAGTGGCGGTGCCCAGCACTTCGTAGAGCGGGCCTTTGTAATGGCGATAGATGCCGGGAGCGATTTTCATGGGGCCTCCTTGGGGTTACGGCAGATGGGAGAGGGCGTCGGCCATCAGTTGGAACAGGCCGTCGGCGTCCACCTCGCTTAGATAGAGCGCGTTGGGCGCGCGTCCGGATTCGCCGTGCCAGTCCACCACGGTGGCGCCGGTGGTGTAGTGGCCGGCCAGTTCCACCACCACGTTGACTTCGCGGCCGCGGAACAGCTCGGGGCGCAGCAGGTAGGCGATCACGCAGGGATCATGCACCGGCGCGCCGTCCTGGCCCAGCTTTTGCACATCGTAGCGCTCCAGCGAGGTCAGCAGCGCCGCCGCCAGCGGGCCGCAGCGGTTGGACAGGCCGCGCAGCAGTTCCACGCGCGCCGGCGTGGTCGTCGCCTGATGGGTGACGTCCAGCGGCAGCATCACGATGGGCGCGCCGCTGCGCAGCACGATGTCGGCCGCGTGCGGGTCGGTGTGGATATTGAATTCCGCCGCCGGGGTCATATTGCCGCCGGCGAAATAGCCGCCGCCCATCAGCACGATGCGGCCGATGCGCGCGGCGATGTCCGGCGCGCGGCGCAAGGCCAGCGCGATATTGCTCAGCGGGCCCACCGGGCACAGGGTGACGCTGCCGGCCGGTTCGCGGCGCAGGGTGTCGATGATGAAGTCCACCGCGTGTTCGGCGCGCACCGGCATGGCGGGTTCGTGCAGCGGCGCGCCGTCCAGGCCGCTGGCGCCGTGCACGTGCTCGGCGCCCTGGTAGGGCTGGACCAGCGGTCGGTCGGCGCCGGCGTAGACCGGCACATCGCCGCGGCCGGCCCATTCGCAGACGATGCGGGCGTTGCGGGTGGTCAGCTCCACGCCGACATTGCCGGCCACCGTGGTCAGGCCCAGGAGCTCGATATCGGCGCTGGCGCCCAGCAGGAACAGGATGGCGACGGCGTCGTCCAGACCGGGGTCGGTGTCGAAAATGACGCGGTGTTGTTTCATGTCGGCTCCTGTGGGCGATGTCATCAAGGGGGCGAAGGATGCCGCAGCGCTTGACGGCGCGTCAAGGCGCGGCCCGGCGGGCTTAGCCGGCGCACCATTCATAGACCCGGAATTCGCTATCCAGTTTAAACCCGGATTGTTCGTATAGTCGTTGTGCGTTCAGATTGCCGTGAGCGGTTTGCAGCGTGAGGCCGCCGCCCAGCGCGGCGACGTGAGCCTGGCAATGTTGCAGCAAGACTCTAGCGACGCCGTCGCCGCGGCTGGCCGGCGCCACGAACAAGTCGTGCAGCAGCCAGTGCGGGCGCAGGCTGAGCGAGGAGAAGCCTGGATAGAGCAGGGCGAAGCCTTGGACGCCGGCGCTGTCTTGCGCCAGGAAGACCACCGCTTCGCCCATGCTCAGCCGCTGTTCCAGGAAGGCGGCGCAGGCTTCCGCCGGCTGCGCGACCTGATAGAAATCGAGGTAGGCCAGGAATAAGGGCAGCCAGCAGCGGACGGATTCCGCGTCGGCCTGGCGGATGGCGATTTGCATTGAATGCCTTTCCCCGCTTTGCGGTACAATATTCGCCTTTTTTCCGGCGATGTTTGCAATGAAATTGGTTCTTGCCCCGATGGAGGGCCTGGTGGACGAGGCGATGCGCGATGTGTTGACCCGAGTGGGCGGCATTGATCTGTGCGTGACCGAGTTCGTCCGCGTCACCTCGGCGCTTCTGCCCACCCGCACCTTCATGCGCCTGGCGCCCGAGCTGGCGCGCGGCGGCAAGACCCGCGCCGGCGTCACGGTGCGGGTGCAGCTATTGGGCTCGGACCCGGTTTGCCTGGCGGAGAACGCCGCCAAGGCCGCCAGCCTGGGCGCGCCGGGCATAGATCTGAATTTCGGCTGTCCGGCGCCCACTGTCAACCGCCATCGCGGCGGCGCCATCCTGCTCAACGATCCTGAACTGTTGTTCCAGATCGTCCAGGCGGTGCGCGTGGCGGTGCCGGCGGAAATACCGGTTACCGCCAAGATGCGCTTGGGCTATGAAGACAAGAGCCGGGCCTTGGAATGCGCGCGCGCGCTGGAAGCCGGCGGCGCGCAGGAACTGGCGGTCCATGGCCGCACCAAGGTGGAGGGTTACCGGCCGCCGGCGCACTGGGACTGGATCGCCCGTATCCGCGACAGCGTGGCGGTGCCGGTGGTGGCCAACGGCGAGGTGTGGACGCTGGACGATTACCGCGCCATCCGCGAACAGAGCGGCTGCGATACGGTGATGATAGGCCGCGGCCTGGTGGCTTGCCCGGACCTGGCGCTGCGCATCAAGCGCCAGGACGGCGCCGCGCCGATGGCGTGGAGCGAGATGCAGCCCTGGGTGCTGGACCTGTTCCTGCAGTGCCGCGTCCAGTCCGAGGACGGGCGCTATCCGGTGGCGCGCACCAAGCAATGGCTGGGTCAGCTCAAGCGCACCTGGCCGGAAGCCGGGGAACTGTTCGAGCGCATCCGCCGGCTGACCACGCCGGACGAGGTGGAGCCTGTGCTGCGGGACATGCTTGCTAAGTAAATGTACTCATATCTAAATGCTATGGGAATGTGTAGCATTCAATTGCGCGCTGCACTGGTATAGCAGGGCGCTGTGATTCCGGCGGCTCCCCAGCTCCGGCGATTACACTTCCCCGATACCTTGCAGCCCTCCCTACACGGGAGGGATTTTTTTTATCCGCCGCCATGAGCTATCAATGAAAAGCGGCCGGCCAGTTGTTTCCTCTGTTTCTCCTGCCGCGGCGGCGCCATCGGCGCTTTCCCATCAAGACTTCAGCGCGGAGGCGGCATGGATACGGCCCCCACGGTTAGCTGGCTGGAAAAACTGGTGCCCCAGGCGTGGCACGACAGCCTGACGCTGTTCGTGGCGCTGACCGCCGCCTGCGCCGCCTTGCTCTATCTGCTGCGGCCGGAAACCCGCAAATCGACGCTGCGCTCGCTGCTGGCCGCCGCCGTGGCGCTGGTGGTGATCAATCTGGGCTTGCAGGGCGATCAGATCGCCGAATGGCTGAAGCAGGTCGCCATCATCGTGCTGGGCCTGGCGCTGATCCGGCTATGGGCGATGATGTTGATGCGGCTGTTTCTGCCGCTGCTGCGCCTGCATCCGCCGCGCATTCTGGAGGACATCCTGCTGGTGCTGGGCTGCGTCGGCTGGGGCCTGGTGCTGTTGCGCCTGGCCGGCCTGGACCTGAGCCACATCGTCACCACCTCGGCGGTGATCACCGGCGTGCTGGCGTTCTCGATGCAGGACACGCTGGGCAATATCCTGGCCGGCCTGTCGTTGCAGCTGGATAATTCAGTGGAGGTGGGAGACTGGATCAAGTCCGGCGAACTGTCCGGCCGAGTGGTGGAAATCAATTGGCGCGCCACTCTGGTGGAAACCCGCAACTGGGAAACCGTGGTGATTCCCAACAGCCAGCTGATGAAGGGGCAGTTCGCCATTCTGGGCAAGCGTCAGGGCGTGCCGCTGCAATGGCGGCGTTGGGTGTGGTTCAACATCAATTGGGACACGCTGCCGAATCAGATCATCTCCGTGGTGGAGCGCTCCTTGCGCGAGGCGCAACTGCCCGGCGTGGCCTTGTCGCCGGAGCCCAACTGCATTCTGATGGGTTTCGAGAACGGCTACAGCAAGTACGCGGTGCGTTACTGGCTGACCGATCTCGCCGCCGACGATTTGACCGATTCGGTGGTGCGCACCCATATCGACGCCGCCTTGCGCCGCCATAATCTGAAAATGTCCTCGCCGCACTACAATGTGCTGACCATCAAGGACAATGAGAAGTACATGGAAGCGCGGATGAAGAAGCATCTGGAAGAGCGGGTGCAGGCGCTGCGCAAGGTGGAACTGCTGTCCAGCCTCAATGACGAGGAACTGGTGGTGTTGGCCGACCAGCTCAAGTTCACCCCCTTCGTCACCGGCGACATCATCATGCATCAGGGCGCGGTCGCGCACTGGCTCTACATCATGCTCAATGGCGAGGTGGAGGTGTGGGTGAATCTGCCGGACGGCAGCCGCAAGCTGGTGGATGTGCTGGAGGGCGGCAACTTCTTCGGCGAAATGGGCTTGATGACCGGCGAGGCGCGCAGCGGCACCGTGATCGCGCGTTCCAATGTGGAATGCCTGCGGCTGGACAAGGAGTCCTTCCAGTCCATTCTGAGTTCGCGCAAGGAATTGGCCGAGGCGATCTCGTCGATTCTGGCGGAGCGGCTGGCCGAGCGCACCCGCAAGCTGCCGCAGGATTGGCAGGAGGGGCACGGCGCGCCGCAGCGGGCGGAGCTGGTGGACAAGATCCGGCGCTTCTTTGGCCTGGTCAAGCATTGACCGTCATTCACCACCCGGACGGACTTGCCGCGCCAAATGCGTGGCGGCTGGCCTCCGGAGTCTTGTCAGCGGCCCCAAGGCGGGGCCGCGCCAGTATTCAATCCAGCGGGTGGAAGTGCTTGAGGATGCTGGAGAAATCCAGTTTGCCGAAACCGGCTTGCGCGTGTTCCTCGTACAGATTGCGGGCCAGCGATCCCAGCGGATTGGCCGCGTGGCTGTGCAGCGCGGTTTCCTCGGCCAGGCCCAGGTCTTTCAGCATCAGTTCGGTCATGAAGCCGCCGCTGTAGCCGCGGCTGGCCGGCGCGTTCTCCATCACGCCGGGCCAGGGGTTGTACAGCTCGGTGGCCCAGTTGCGGCCGGAGCTCTGGCTGATGATGTCGGACAGCACCTTGGGGTCCAGCCCGTTCTTCACGCCCAACGCCAGCGCCTCGGCGGTGCCGGCCATCAGGATGCCCAGCAGCATATTGTTGCAGATCTTGGCGGTCTGGCCGGCGCCGGCGGCGCCGGCGTGGAAAATGTTCTTGCCCATCGCCTGCAGCAAGGCCCGCGCCCGTTCCAGCTCGGCGGCGGCGCCGCCGACGATGAAGGTCAAGGTGCCGGCGGCGGCGCCGGCGGTGCCGCCAGACACCGGCGCGTCCAGCATCTTGAGGCCGACGGCGTCGGCCGCGGCGGCCACCTTGCGCGCGGTGGCGGCGTCTATGGTGCTGCAATCGATGACCAGGGTGCCGGCCGGCAGTTGCGCGAACAGGCCGGACTCGCCCAGGTACAAGCCTTCCACGTGGCGGCCGGCCGGCAGCATGGAAATCACCGCGTCGGCGCCATGGGCGGCATCGGCGGCGCTGGCGGCCGCGCGCGCGCCGGCGGCGACCAGCTTGGCCAGCGCGTCGGCGGACAGGTCGAACACGTTCAGCTGATAACCCTGCTTCAGCAGGTTGGCGGCCATGGGGCCGCCCATATTGCCCAGACCGATGAAGGCGATGGTTTGCATCTTCTGTCTCCTCGATTGTTATTGGAGGGCGGCCAGCGGGTGGTCGGCCTCAGTCCACGGCGAATCGAAATGGCTGTCCACCCAGCCCGGCGGAATGTCGCCCAGCTCGCGGCAATGCCATTGCGGCGCGCGGTCCTTGTCCACCAGCAGCGCGCGCACGCCTTCGCGGAAGTCCGGCTTGGCGCAGAAGTTGACCGACAGCGCCAGCTCCATGCGCAGGACTTCGGCCAGGGACAGGTGTTTGGCGCGCTGGAAGATTTCCCAGCAGACGGCGGCGGAAGTCGGGCAGCCGTGGGCGAAGCTCTTGGCGGCGGCGGCCAGCCACGGGTCTTCGAAGGCGGTGTCGCGCAGCGCGGTGGCCACCGCTTCCAGGCTGCCGCGGTTCATCAACTGATGCACCGCCAGCAGATTGCGGCCGGCGTTGGCCTCCGGCAGCGCCACGTCGCGCTCCATCTCGTTGAGCAGGGCGCTGACCAGGCCGTGGTGGCGTTCCGCCGGCTGCTCCCAGGCCAGATCGCGCAGCGCGGTCAGCAGCGCGGCCTGGCCGTCGGCCGGCAGCACATGGTCGGCCAGATTGCACAGCAGCGCGTCGCCGGCGTTCAGCGGCGCGCCGGTCAGGCCCAGGAACAGGCCGAGCTTGGCCGGCATCCGTTGCAGGAACCAGCTGCCGGCCACGTCCGGGTACAGGCCTATGGTGATTTCCGGCATCGCGATGCGGGTGGCCGGGGTGGCCACGCGGTGGCTGGCGCCGGCCATCAGGCCCAGTCCGCCGCCCATGACGATGCCGCCGCCCCAGACGATCAGCGGCTTGCGGTAGCGGTGGATGCGGTAATCGAGCCGGTATTCCTCGCTGAAGAAGGCGACGGCGTGCGGGTTGGGGTAGACCTCGCCGTCTTCCAGCAGCGCGGCGCGCAGCGAGCGCACGTCGCCGCCGGCGCAGAAGGCCTTGTCGCCGGCGCCGCGCAGCAGCACGGCCACCACGGCGTCGTCGTTCTCCCAGGCGCTCAAGCGCGCGTCCAGCAGCCGTATCATCTCCAGCGTCAGCGCGTTCAGCGATTTTTCCGCGTTCAGCGTGGCGATGGCGATGCGCTGGCCGCCGCGGACCGGCAGTTCTTCAAACAGTACCAGGTTGGACATGGCGGATTCGTCCTTGGGTGAGGGTCAGGCGTTCTTCCATTGCGGCGCGCGTTTTTCCAGGAAGGCACGGGTGCCTTCGCCCTGGTCCTGGGTGTCGAACAGCTTGATGAAGCCCTCGCGCTCGTGGATCAGGTTGTGCGCCGGCGGCTGCAGCCGCGCGCGCTGCACCAGCTGCTTGCACACCGCCACAGAGGATGGCGACTGGCGCGCGGCTTTTTCCGCCAGCTTGAGCGCGGCGTCCAGCGCCTGGCCCTTGGCCACCACTTCTTCCACCAGGCCGATGCGCTCGGCGGTGCGCGCGTCGATGCGCTCGCCGCACAGAATCATGCGCTTGGCCCAGCCTTCGCCCACCAGCCAGGGCAGGTTCTGGGTGCCGCCGGCGCAGGGTAGCAGGCCGACGCCGGCTTCCGGCAGCGCCATTTGCGCCTGTTCTTCGGCGATGCGGATGTCGCAGGCCAGCGCGCACTCCAGGCCGCCGCCCATCGCATAGCCGTTGACGGCGGCGATGCTGACGCCGCGGAAGGCGGACAAGGCCTCGAAGGCCTCGCCGAACAGCATGGTCATCTCGGTGGCCACCTTTTTGTCACCGTCGGCGAACAGGTTTAAGTCGGCGCCGGCGGAGAAGAATTTCTCGCCCTGGCCGGTGATCACCAGCGCGTAGGTGTCGCGGTCGGCGTTCAGGTCCGCCACCAGCTGCTTCAGCGCGCTCAGGCTGTCGCGGTTCCAGGTGTTGGCCGGCGGATTGTCTATGGTGATCACGGCGGTGTGGCCGCGTTTTTCCACGTTGAGGTGGGCGTAATGATTCATAGCGTATGCCTTTATGGATTCGGTGTGGATGAGCTAATCCGGAAAAATCCAGCGAAGCGGCTGAGGCAAGCCGGCGCAACACAGCATCAGGGATATTTCCGGCTTCGCTCAGCGCAGGGTTTCCAGCGCGCCGTCCTGCAACAGCTTGCGCGCCACGATCATCCGCATCACTTCATTGGTGCCTTCCAGAATCTGGTGCACGCGCAGGTCGCGCACATGGCGTTCCAGCGGGAAGTCCTTCAGATAGCCGTAGCCGCCGAATAGTTGCAGCGCGTTGTTGGCCACATTGAAACTCAAATCGGTGGCCAGCCGCTTTGCCATGGCGCAATAAGCGCCGGCATCCGGGCTGGCCTGGTCCAGTTTCCACGCCGCCAGCCGCACCATCTGCCGCGCGGCCACCAGCTCGGTCAGCATGTCCGCCAGCCGGAACTGCACGCTTTGCAGCTCGGCCAGCGGCTGGCCGAATTGCTGGCGTTCCTGCACATAGCGCTGGGCGGCGGCCAGCGCGGCCTGGGCGGTGCCCACCGCGCAGGTGGCGATATTGATGCGGCCGCCGTCCAGGCCCTTCATCGCGAAGGCGAAGCCCTGGCCTTCCTCGCCCAGCCGGTTGGCGGCCGGGATTTCCACATTGTCGAAGGTGATGGCGCGGGTGGGCTGGCTGTTCCAGCCCATTTTTTTCTCTTTCTTGCCGTATTGCACGCCGGGCGCGTCCGCCGGCACCACGAAGGCGGACACGCCCTTGGGGCCGGGGCCGCCGGTGCGCGCCATCACCACCAGCACCTGGGTGCTGCCGGCGCCGGAGATGAACATCTTGGAGCCGTTGAGCACATAGCTGTCGCCCTTGCGCTCGGCGCGGGTCTTCAGCGAGGCGGCGTCGGAGCCGGCGCCGGGCTCGGTCAGGCAGTAGCTGCCCAGCAACTCGCCGCTGACCATGCGCGGCACCCAGCGCTCGGCCAGTTCCGGGCTGCCGAAGCTGGCTATCATCCAGCTGACCATATTGTGTATGGTCAGATAGGCGGCGGTGGAGGTGCAGCCGGCGGCCAGTTCTTCGAAGACGATGGCGGAGTCCTGCCGCGATAGGCCCAGGCCACCGTAGGCTTCCGGCGTGTACAGGCCGAGAAAGCCCATCTCGCCGCTGCGGCGGATCACCTCCAGCGGGAAGGTTTCCTCTTCGTCCCATTCCGCGGCGCGCGGCGCGAGCTCGCTGGCGGCGAAGTCGCGGGCGCTGTCCTGAAAGGCGATTTGTTCTTCGGTCAGTGCGAAATCCATGGCGGGCTCCCGGTCAGCGCAGCGAAATGGTGGTGTTGACCTTGCCGCCGCTGGCGGCGTCGTCGAACCAGCGGCTGGTGACGGTCTTGGTCTGGGTGTAGAACAGCACGACCTGCTTGCCGTAGGGGCCGAGGTCGCCCAGCTTGGAGCCGCGCGAGCCGGTGAAGCTGAACAGCGGCACCGGCACCGGGATGGGCACGTTGATGCCCACCTGGCCGACGTCGATCTCTTCCTGGAATTTGCGCGCCGCCGCGCCGCTCTGGGTGAACACCGCGGTGCCGTTGCCGTTGGGATTGGCGTTGACGATGGCGATGGCGTCGTCCAGCGAATCCGCCGCCATCAGACACAGCACCGGGCCGAAGACTTCCTGATGGTAGACGCTCATTTCCGGTTTGACGCCGGAGAAGATGGTGGGGCCGACGAAGTTGCCGCGCTCGTAGCCGGCCACCTGGATGTCGCGGCCGTCCAGCTCCAGGCGCGCGCCTTCTTCCACGCCACGGGCGATCAGGCCGGCCACGCGTTCGCGGGCGGCGCAGGAGATCAGCGGGCCCAGGTCCGGGTTGTCCTTGCCGGCGCCCACGCTCAGGCCGCGCGCCTTGGCCACCAGTTCCGGAATCCACTGCTGGGCCTCGCCCACCAGCACCGCCACCGACAGCGCCATGCAGCGCTGGCCGGCGGCGCCGAAAGCGGCTCCGGTCAGTTGGTTCAGCGCCTGTTCCTTATTGGCGTCCGGCAGCACGATGGCGTGGTTCTTGGCGCCCATCATGCACTGGGTGCGCTTGCCGCTGAGGCTGGCGCGCTGGTGCACATGAGTGCCCACCTTGGTGGAGCCGACGAAGGACACCGCCTTGATGTCGCGGTGGTCGCACAGCGCGTTGACCACCTGTTCGCCGCCATGCACCACATTGAGCACGCCGGCCGGAATGCCGGCTTCCAGCGCCAGTTCCACCAGGCGCATGGTCACCATCGGGTCTTGTTCCGACGGTTTGAGCACAAAGGTGTTGCCGGTGGCGATGGCCATCGGGAACATCCACAGCGGAATCATCGCCGGGAAGTTGAACGGGGTGATGCCGGCGCAGACGCCCAGCGGCTGCAGCACGGTATAAGTGTCGACGCCGCCGGCGACGTTCTCCGCGTATTCGCCCAGTTGCAGATTGCCGATGGCGGACGCGTGCTCCACCACTTCCAGGCCGCGGAAGATGTCGCCCTCGGCGTCGGCCAGGGTCTTGCCTTGCTCGGCGGTCAGCAGCGCCGCCAGTTCCTTCATGTGCTCGCGGATCAACTGCTGGTATTTCAGGAAGATGCGCGCGCGCGCGCCGATGGCGGTTTTCTTCCAGCTGGCGAAGGCGGTCTTGGCGGCGCTGACGGCGGCGTCGACTTCGTCCTGGGTGGCCATAGGCACCCGCGCCAGCACTTCCTGGGTGGCCGGGTTGACGATGTCACGCCATTCGGCGCTGCGGGATTCGACGAATTCGCCGCCGATCAGCAATTTGATGGTGGGGACTGCCTGGGTCATGGTGCTGCCTCCGTCTGATCTTGAATAAAGCCCGTTGCCGGCGGCGCCGGCTCAGGCGTAGCTGTAAAAGCCCTTGCCGCTCTTGCGGCCCAGGTGGCCGGCCTGCACCAGTTGGGCCAGCAGCGGGCAGGCGCGGTATTTGCTGTCGCGGAATTCGGTGTAGAGGATGTCCATGATGGACAAGCAGGTGTCCAGGCCTATCAGGTCCGCCAAGGCCAGCGGACCGATGGGATGGTTCATGCCCAGCTTCATCACGGTGTCGATGTCCTCGGCGCTGGCTAGGTTTTCGTGCAGCGTGAAGGCGGCCTCGTTGATCATCGGCATCAGCACCCGGTTGGAAACGAAGCCGGCGGCGTCCTTGACCGTGACCGGGGTCTTGCCCAGCGCCTGGCTCAATTCGTAGACCAGCCGGTAGGCGGCGTCGCCGGTTTGCAGCGCGCGGATGATTTCCACCAACTGCATCACCGGCACCGGGTTCATGAAGTGCATGCCCACCACGCGCTCCGGCTGGCTGACCCAGCTGGCGATGCGGGTTAGTGAAATCGACGAGGTGTTGGACGCCAGCACCGCGTCCGGGCGCACCACGGCGGCCAGTTCGCGGAAGATGCTTTCCTTGACCGCGGCGTTCTCGGTGGCGGCTTCCACCACCAGGTCGCGGTCGGCCAGATCGGCCAGGCGGGTGGTGGTCTGGATGCGGGCGAGAATGGCGGGGACGTCGGCCTCGGCCAGTTGGCCTTTCTTCACCAGGCGCGCCAGGCTGGAGGCGACGGCGGCCAGGCCCTTGTCCAGCGCGGCCTGGCTGACGTCGGCCAGGCGCACTTCGTAACCGTGGCTGGCGAAAACCTGGGCGATGCCGTTGCCCATGGTGCCGGCGCCCACCACTGCGATTTTGGCTTGCATGTTGTTTCCTCGACTATTTGCTCTATGCTGTATTCAAGATAGCTTGACGTTTACGTTAACGTCAATCAACAATGACAAGCGCAACGGCGAATGTTGCGCGAATGGTCCGGCGGCGCCGGAGAGGCGGGAGAGGAAGATGGCGGAGCAGACCTACAGCATTACCGAACTGGCACAGGAGTTCGACGTGACCACGCGCACCATCCGCTTTTACGAAGACCAGCAATTGCTGGAGCCGCTGCGGGCGGGACAGCGCCGCATCTACAGCCGGCGCGACCGGGTGCGGCTGATGCTGATCCTGCGCGGCAAGCGCATCGGCCTGTCCTTGCAGGAAATCCGCGAGCTGTTCGCGCTCTATGACGCGGCCAGCGACGACGCGCCGCAGCTGCACGAATTCATCCGCATCCTGCAGCGCAAGGAGCAGCAGTTGCAGGAGCAGATGGAAGACATCAAGGTGGTATTGAGCGAAATTTCCCAATTGCGGCATCAGTGCGAGAAAACGCTGGACAAGCGCGGAGTGGATGCCCGGCAATCGACTTGAGGAGTGAGCAATGCAACAGCAAGACATCGTGATCGTGGGCATGGCGCGCACCGCCATGGGCGGCTTCCAGGGCGCTTTGGCGTCCAAGACGGCGGCGGAGCTGGGCGCGGCGGCGATCCAGGCCGCGGTGGAGCGCGCCGGCGTGCCGGCGGCGGACATCGACGAAGCCATCGTCGGCTGCGTGCTGCCGGCCGGCCAGGGCCAGGCGCCGGCGCGCCAGGCGGCGCTGGGCGCCGGCCTGCCGCTGGCGGTGAACTGCACCACGGTCAACAAGATGTGCGGTTCCGGCATGAAGGCGGCGATGCTGGCCCATGATTTGTTGCGCGCCGGCAGCGCGCGGGTGATGGTGGCCGGCGGCATGGAGAGCATGAGCAACGCGCCCTATCTGATGACCAAGGCGCGGGCCGGCCTGCGCCTGGGCCATGGCGAGATCAAGGATCATATGTTCCTGGACGGTCTGGAGGACGCTTACGACAAGGGCAAGCTGATGGGCGTGTTCGCCGAATGGTGCGCGGAGAAATACGGCTTTAGCCGTGAGGCCCAGGATGCCTTCGCCATCGCCTCGCTGAACCGCGCCCAGGCAGCCATCCGCGATGGATTGTTCCGCGACGAGATCGCGCCGGTGACGGTCAGCGGCCGCGGCGGCGAGCAGGTGGTGGACACCGACGAGCAGCCCTTGAAGGCCAATGTCGACAAGATTCCAACGCTGAAACCGGCGTTCAAGAAGGACGGCACGGTGACGCCGGCCAACGCCAGCTCCATTTCCGACGGCGCCGCCGCGCTGGTGTTGATGACGGCGGAGGAGGCGGCGCGCCGCGGCCTGCGCCCGCTGGCCCGCATCGTCGGCCACGCCACCCATGCCCAGGAGCCGGGCTGGTTTACCACCGCGCCGGTGGAGGCGATCCGCAAGCTGTTGGCCCAGGCGGGCTGGAGCGCCGGCGATGTCGATCTCTACGAGATCAACGAAGCTTTCGCCGTGGTGACCATGGCGGCGATGCAGGACCTGGGCCTGCCGCACGACAAGGTCAACGTCCACGGCGGCGCCTGCGCGCTGGGCCACCCCATCGGCGCCTCCGGCGCGCGCATCATCATCACCTTGCTGTCGGCGCTGCGTCAGCGCGGCGGCAAGCGCGGCGTGGCCAGCCTGTGCATAGGCGGCGGCGAGGCGACGGCAATGGCGCTGGAGTTGCTGTAATCGTTTTTCAGACGACGAAGCCTGGTCGGGCCTAGCCCTCGGCCCACCAGCCCGGCCGGCCGCCGCGCAGCACGCCGCGCACCGGTTTGCGGCGGGCGATCAGCTCGGCGGAGCAACAGGCGTCCACCAGAGTCAGATCGGCGGCGTCGCCGACTTGCGGCCACACCCGGCGGCCGGCGTCGTCCAGCGGCGTCAGGCCGCGGCTGATGTGGCGCAAGGCGCGGCTCAGCGAGTATTCATCGTTCCAGCCGTGGCGCTCGCCCAGACGGCTGGCGCGCTCGACGATGCTGCCGCTGTTATAGGGCGTCCAGTGGTCGTTGATATTGTCATTGCCCAGGCTCAGCGGAATGCCGTGCGCGGTCAGCACGCGCGGCGGCGGCATAGGCACGTCGATGGGCGCCGCCGATACGATGGAGATGCCGCTGGCGGCCAGCGCCGCGCACACCTGGTCCAGCCGGGCCGGTTCCAGTTCCCCCAAGCAGTAAGCGTGGCTGACGCTGACCCGGCCGGTCAGGCCGGCCGATTCGCTCAGCCGCGCCAGCCGTTCCAGCGTATGGGCGCCCAGCTCGCCGCGATCATGCAGATGCAGGTCCACCGGCGCATCGTGCTTGACCGCCAGCTCCAGCGTGGCATTGAGCGAGCGTTCGATGTCGCCGTCCACGCTGGCCGGGTCCAGCCCGCCGACCACGTCGAAACCGGAGGCCAGCGCCTGGTCCATCAGCTTGAGGGTGCCGCCGGACAGCAGGCCGTGCTGCGGGAAGGCGACCAGCTCGTAATCCAGCCAATGCTTGCGGCTGTCCAGCGCCAGACGCACTTGCTCCATGGTGGCGAGACCGGCCACCGGGTCCACATTGCAATGCACGCGGGCGAAGGCGACGCCGTCGGCGGCGATCAGGTCCAGCAGCGCTTCGGCGCGGCGCCGGGTGTCCGGCAGGAAATCCAGCAGGAAACCTTGTTCCTCGCGGATGCGCGCCGCCACGCTGACGAAGGGCGTGGCGGCGCGCCAAGGCCCGCCGTAATGGCCTTTGTCCAGGTGGATGTGCATGTCGGCGAAGGCCGGCAGCGCCAGCCAGCCGCGCGCGTCTCGGCGCGGCCGGCCATCGTCAGGGACGGCGTCGAAGCGTAGTTCGGCGATGCGGCCGTCGGCGATCAGCAAATGGGCGCGGCGGGTGGCGGTGGCGATGATCTGGCCGGCGGCGTCGCGTTCGAAGCCGTCTTCCAGCAATAGGGGGCCAAGCCAGTAGGCGGGTAGGGCGGTCATGCGAGCTGTCCTTGCGGCGGGAGTGGCGGCGTCGCGCGGCGCGCGCGCGACAATGGATTTTTTATCGCTAAGCACAGAAGGGATTGCACTTTATTACGTTCGAATAATTGCGTTAGCATGGTTCGACAAACCAACTCTAAGAGAATTCTGCGATGAAGCTTACCTTGATCTCGCTGGCTTTTGTCGCCGCCAGCCTGGCCTTGCCGGCGCAGGCGGCCTCCGCTCCGGCGGATGGACATGCGCTGCCGCCCGGCATCGCCTGGTTGCAGGGCGATGTGGCGGCGGCCTTCGCCAAGGCCAAATCGGAAAACAAGCCGCTATTCCTGTACTGGGGCGCGGTATGGTGCCCGCCGTGCAATCAGGTCAAGGCCACCATTTTCAACCGCCAGGATTTCATCGCCCGCGCCCGCCAGTTCGTGCCGGTCTACCTGGACGGCGACAGCCCGGACGCGCAAAAACTGGGCAGCGAGTTCAAGGTACGCGGCTATCCGACCATGATTCTGTTCCGGCCGGACGGCGCCGAGATCACCCGCCTGCCGGGCGAGGTGGACCCGGAGCGCTATCTGCGCACGCTGGAACTGGGGCTGGTGGCGGCGCGGCCGGTGAAGGCGCTGCTGCGGGCGGCCCTGGACGGCGACAAGCTGGCGGACGGCGACTGGCAATTGCTGGCGGATTATTCCTGGGACACCGATCAAGCGCAGATCGTGCCGGAGAAACAGGTGGCGGCGACGCTGGCGCGCCTGGCGGACAAGGTGCCGGCGCAGCCGGCGGCCACCGCGCAGCGGCTGAAGCTGAAAGCGCTGGCCGCAGCGGCCAGCGAGGAGGCGCCGGTGGCGGACCGAGGGCAGGGCTTGAGCGTCGCGCGCGCCGCCTTGGCGCAGCCGCGCGCCAACGCCGACATCCTGATCAATAGCGCCGCCGACATCGTCAAGGCCTTGAGCGCGGAAGGGTCGGAGCGTCAGGCGCTGGCGGCGCAATGGAACGCCGCGCTGGAAAAACTGGCCGCGGACGCCGGCTTGTCCACCGCCGATCGCCTGGGCGCCTTGTCCTCGCGGCTGGCGTTGGCGCGCTTGAACCAGCCCAAGGGCGAGCTGCCGCGGTCCTTGCGCGAAGAGGTCAAACAGCGGGTGGCGGCGGCGGACAAGGCCACCGCCAATCCCTATGAGCGCCAGGCGGTGATCACCGCCGGCGCTGACCTGCTGACGCAAGCGGGCTGGCTGGATGAGTCCGACGCGTTGCTGAAGGCGGAGTTGGGCCGCTCCCACGCGCCGTACTACCACATGCTGATCCTGGCTTCCAACGCCAAGCAGCGCGGCGACAAGGCGGCGGCGCTGGACTGGTATCGTCAGGCTTATGAGGCCGCCAACGGCCCGGCCACGCGGCTGCAATGGGGCGTCAGCTATCTGAGTGGGGCGATTGAGCTGGCGCCGGCGGACGAGAAGCGGATAGAGAGCACCGCCAGCGCCATTTTCAAGGAAGCGGGCGGCACGCCCAGCGCCTTCTACGAGCGCAATCGGCGCTCGCTGGAAAAAGCGGTGAACCGGCTCAAGGCCTGGGGCCGGCAGCAACAGCAGGCGGCGGCGCTGGCGCGGCTGGCCGAGCAGCTGGATGAGGTGTGCGCCAAGTTGCCGGCCGGCGACCCGCAAAAGCCGGTGTGCGAGGGCCTGGCGCAGTCGGCCCGGTCTTGAGTCACACCGCGGCGGGCAGCGCCGACAGCATCACCTTGTCGCGGCCGTGATGCTTGGCCTGGTAGAGCATGGCGTCGGCCTCGCAGAACAGGCTTTCCAGCGAGGCGTGGCTGCTGTTCAGGCAGGCCACGCCCAGGCTGGCGGTGAAACGCAGCCGCGCGCCGGCGTCCGGCAGCGGCAGTTCGATGCGGGCGATGGCGGCGCGCAGCCGTTCCGCTACTTGCGCCGCCTGCTCGCGGCCGGTGTCCGGCAGCAGGATGCAAAACTCCTCGCCGCCGTGGCGGCCGATCAGATCGGTCTGCCGCGCCTGGCGGCGCAGACAGTCCGCCAGCTCGGTCAGCGCCTGGTCGCCGGTCAGGTGGCCGTGACGGTCGTTGATGCTTTTGAAATGGTCCAGGTCCAACACGATCAGTGACAGCGCGCGCCGTTCGCGCTGGGCCTTGCGGAAGGCGGCCACCGCTTCCTCGTCGAAACTGCGCCGGTTCAGCAAGCGGGTCAGGCTGTCGCTGCGCGACTGCTGCAGCAATTGGTCCATCGCCCGTTCGTACACCAGATAGAGCTGGCAAACCACCACGCCGTAACCGGTCCATTGCGTCATCAACAGCAGCAGGTTCTGCCTTTGGCCGGCCACTTCCAGTTCCGGCTCTCCCGCGGACAGCGCCAGCGCCAGCCGGGTCAACTCCAGCAGCAGGGTCAGCACCGCCAGCGCCGAGGCCAGCGATTTGCCGGCGCGCGGCTTGTCCTGCTCCGCCTGCCACAAGCGCCAGGAAATCATTCCCCACAATAGGCAGCCGCCCAGCGAGAAGATGGCGTGGCGCGCCAGCGCCGAGTGGGCCAGGCCGTTATGGGTGAACAGCAGCAGCGGCACGAAGATCAGCGCCAGCCCCAAGGGCAGGCTGTAATGGCTGGAATGATTGTAAAAACGTTCGATGCCGATCAGCACCTGCAGGGCGGCCAGCTGGATCAGCAGCTTGGAGCTGATCGAGATCAGCGCCTGATCCAGCTCCAGCGGCGCCAGATAGAGCAGGCCGGCCGCCGCGTCCAGCAAGCCGCCTATGGCCAGCGCCAATACGGCGGGCTGGCGTTGGCTGCGGCGCCAAAACAGGAAGGTGACCAGGGAGATGACCAGGCTGTAGCCGGCGGTGCAGGCCAGCGTTGTCCGTGGGTCGAGGAAAAATGACATCGTGTTCTACTAGCAAAGAGCGTCTGGCTGGGTATCGGCCAGGCAAGCGCAAGACAATAGCAGTCTATTGATATCCATACAATTTCACTCTGAAATAAAACGCCGCGCCATGCCATGGGATGCGGCGGGTGCGCTACAATTATCTCTTTTGATTGTTGGTCTGCATCATGGACAAGCTGCGGTATCCGATCAGCGAGCGCGAAGTGGAATTCAGCGCGATGCGCGCGCAAGGCGCGGGCGGGCAAAACGTCAACAAGGTATCGTCGGCGGTGCATCTGCGCTTCGACGTGCGTGCGTCCTCGCTGCCGGAATGGCTGCGCGAGCGCCTGCTCGCTCAGCCGGACCAGCGGCTGAACAAGGATGGCGTGCTGGTGATCAAGGCGCAGCAGCACCGCACCCAGGAATTGAACCGCGCCGACGCGCTGCAGCGCCTGCAAGCCTTGATCGACGCTGTCAGCCACACCCCCAAGGCGCGCCGCGCCACCAAACCCACCTATGGTTCCAAGCAGCGCCGCCTGGCCGGCAAGACCCGGCGTGGCGAGGTCAAGTCGCTGCGCGGCAAGGTGGACTTGTAGCCGGCCCAATTGCTTCGGTGAAATCGCGGGGATGTATTAGTGTTAATGCTGAAGGCATGAATACTGAGAAGGGAGGCCGCGATGTGGAGTCTGACAATCCGGGCACAGCTGCGGCTGTTGGCATGCGGGGCGGTGGTGTCCTGCCTGTTGATCGGCGCGGTCGGCTATCAAAGCACGGCGCAACTGGTGCGGAATATCTACGAATTGCTAGATAGCCAGGGGGCTGTGCGCCGGCAGATGGATGCCGACATGATGCATGACGCGGTGCATGCCGATGTGCTGGCGCTTTTGTTGGCGCAGAAAAACGGCGATCGTGAGGCGCTCAGCGATATCCGCAAGGATGTCGACGAGCATCGCAAGCGTTTCCTTGGCGCGATGAAGGAGAACCAGGACAAGCTCAGCGATCCAGCGGCCCGCGCCTTGCTGCAGCAGATCCTTCCCGTGGTGGAGCGCTATACCGCGACCGCGACCGCCATCATCGCCGGCGGGTTTGAGCATCCGGAGACGGCCGCCGTGAGTTTGAAGGGTTTTCAGCAGGATTTCGCGCTGCTGGAAGACAAGATGGAAAAACTGGCCGACGCCATCGACAACGGCTCGCGACGGCAGAGTGATAGCTCGGTGGCGCAGGTGGGGGGGGGCCGCGGTGGTCATCATCGTGGCGGCGGTGGCCGCGGCGCTGCTGATGGCCTTGTTGTGTTGGTGGGTGGCGCGCTCGATGCTGCCGCCGATCGAGCACTTCAAGGACGCGGCGCAGCGCATAGAGCGCAGCGGGGATTTGTCGATCCGGGCGCCGGTGGGCCGCAACGATGAGTTGGGCGCCGCCATCGGCGAATTCAACACCTTGATGGATACCTTGCAGGGCATTGTCGGCAAGGTGGGCCAGACCTCCGGCGCGTTGGGCGGCTCGGTAGACGAGATCGCGCAGTTGACCCTGCGGGTGGGGCAGGCTAGCCAGCAGCAGACCGATTCGGCCCAGTCCATGGCCGGCGCCATCCAGCAACTCGCCGATCATCTGGCCAGCGTGGCCGAGCACGCCGACAGCACCTTGCAGATCGCCGGCGAAGTGGGGCAATGCTCGAGCGAAGGCAGCAGGGCGGTGCAGCAGACCGTGGGCAATATCGGCAACCTGGCCCAAACCATTCATCACAGCGCCAACAGCGTGCAATTGCTGGAGGGCGATATCCGCAAGATAGGCGGCATGGTGAATTCGATCCGCGGCATCGCCGATCAAACCAATCTCCTGGCCTTGAACGCCGCGATAGAAGCCGCGCGTGCCGGTGAATCCGGCCGCGGCTTCGCCGTGGTGGCCGACGAAGTGCGCGCGCTGGCGGAGCGCACCGCGCAGGCGACGGCGGACATCGTCAACGTCATTTCCCAGCTGCAGGCCACCTCGGAGCAGGTGGTCAGCGGCATGGAAAACGGTGTTGGCCAGGTGGAGGAAGGTGTGGAACTCGTGAAACAACTGGGCGGCATGGTGGACCAGATCGGCCGTCAGGCCGGCGTGGCGGAGGAGCGCATCCGCAATATTTCCCGGCTGCTGGACAACCAGAAGGCGGCCGGAGCGCAAATCCTGGTCAACGTCGACGCGGTGACCGAGCATGCCGGAACCACCAGCCGTTCGGTGGAACAAGTACAGGACGAATTGCTGCAGCTGCGCGGCCATTTTGGCGAACTGAGCGAGTCCATCCGCCACATGCGCGTTTGATCCGGTTTGGCCGCCACGGCCGGCGCGGGTAGAATGCACGGTTTTTGACACGCCGAAGCGGCGCGGAGGATGCGGCCATGGCCAAAAAACAGAAACAGGACGAACTGGACGAGGAAACCCGCGCGCTGCTGGAATGGTGCGCCGAGGTGGAAACCCATCTGGTGGCGGCCGGCGCCACGGTGGCGGAGGCGCAGGAGCATATCGAGGAACAGGCGGAGTGGTATACCGACCAGTACTACGACGGCTTGAGTCCGGAAGAAGCGGCGCGGGCGGCGCTGAAATGAGTCGACGCATCGCCGTCATCGATTTCGAAACCAACGGCGCGTCCCCGGGACGCGATTGCCGCGCCACCGAAATCGGCGTGGCGCTGCTGGAAGACGGCCGCATCGTCGATCGCTATCAAAGCCTGATCAATGCCGGCGTGTGGATTCCGCCGATGATAGAGCGGCTGACCGGCATCAGCAACGCGATGTTGCGCGATGCCCCGCCGCCGGCGGTGGCGATGGCGGAGGCGGCGCGCTTCGTCGGCGACACGCCGCTGGCCGCGCACAACGCCAGCTTCGACCGCAAGTTCTGGGATTACGAGCTGGCGCAACTGGGCCTGGCGCGCAGCCAGGATTTCGCCTGTACCCTGCTGCTGTCGCGCCGGGTGTTGCCGCAGGCGCCGGACCACAAGCTGGGCACCCTGGCGCGCTGGTTGCGCTTGCCGGACACCGGCCGCGCCCACCGTGCGCTGGCCGACGCGGAAATGGCCGCGCATTTGCTATCGCATCTGCAGGGCGAATTGAGCAGCCGCTATGGCGCGCACCTGTGCGGTCACGGCCAGTTGTGCGGCATGCAGAAGATCAGCGCGGCCAAGATAGGGCAGTATCTGCAGGCGCAGGCCGGCTGAGACCTCGCGCGGCGCAAGGTTCATCCCGCGTTGCCGGGCGCGCCTACGCCAAACTCCGGCCTGGCGGCGAACCAGCCCTGGGCCAGTTCGCGCAAGGCGGCGATGGCCGGCGTGTCCGTGCGTTCCCGCAGGCAGGCCAGCACGATGCGTTGCGTCGGCAGCGGATCGGCGATGGGCCGCAGCGCCAGCGGACGGCCGTCATAGCTGTGGTCGCCGCTGGGCCGGGTGTAGGCGATGGCCACGCCCAGTCCGTGAGCCACCATGCCGCGTTGCAGTTCAAGACTGCGGACCGATTCCAGCCGCGCCGGCCGCAGGCCGTGCATGCGCAGCAAGTCCAGAAAATGCGCACCGCTGTATGCCTGCTCGGTCAGCAGCAGCGGCCATTCGCATAATTCCCTCAAACCCACCTGTTCGTTTCGCGCCAGCGGATGATCGGCCGCCAGCAGCGCGTGGGGCGCCAGCGTGCGCAGTTCGGTCAGCGCCAGCGCGGGCGGCAGCGCCAGATCGTAGCTGATGGCGGCGTCCAGCCCGCCTTGCAGCAGTTGCGGGCCGATCAGGTCGAAGCCGCACTCCCGCGGCTCCACGCGCAAGGACGGGTGCCGTTCGCGCAGCGCGCTCAGCAAGGGCGGCAGGCAGTAAGGCGCCAAGTCCTCGAAGCAGCCCAAGGCCAACTCCCCGGCCAAGGATGCCGCGCCGTCGGCCAGCCCCTCCAACGCCATCGCGGCTTCCATGGTTCGCCGCGCCTGTGCCAGCGCTTGCCGGCCAAACGGCGTCGTCGTCATGCCGGAGCCGCGCGCGCGCACGAACAGGGCCTGGCCCAGGATCTCCTCCAGTTCGCCGATGGCGGCGGATACCGCCGGCTGGGAGACGTTCAGCCGTTCAGCCGCCGCGCTGATGCCGCCGTGACGGGCCACCGCCAGCGCATAGCGCAATTGACGCAAGGTCAGCTTCATCGATTTTTCCGAGGAGGATGATCAAAACATATTATTTTATTTTGGCATGGACTTGTGGCGATAGTGTGGACGGTCGCCCGCAGTGGCGGTGTGCATCCATACAAGAGGAGGAGAAGCCCATGTCAGCCTGTCCCGAAATTTCCACCGCCGACATCGCCGCCTTTCAGAGCGACGGCGCCATCTGTCTGCGTGGCCTGTTCAGAGATTGGGTGGAGGTCATCGCCGCCGGCATCGAGCGCAATCTGCAGGCGCCCGGTCCCTATGCCGGCAATGTGGTCGCCGCTGGCGAGCCGGGGTCCTTCTTCGAGGATTATTGCAACTGGCGGCGCATTCCCGAATTCGAAGCGGTGGTGACGGCGTCGCCGGCCGCGGCGGCCGCGGCCACCCTGATGCGCTCGGCCAGCGCGCAATTCTTTCACGAGCATGTGCTGGTCAAGGAGCCGGGCACCCACAAACCCACGCCCTGGCATCAGGACATCCCGTATTACTTCGTCGACGGCGAGCAGACCGTCAGCTTCTGGATTCCGGTGGACCCGGTGCGCGAGGCAACGCTGCGGCTGATCGCCGGCTCCCACCGTTGGGAGGAGTGGGTGCGACCGGTGCGCTGGAAGGACGATTCCGGCTTCTACGAGGGCGATGCGCGCCGCTATCGCGACGCGCCGGACCCGGACCGCGAACCGGGCATGACGGTGCTGGAGTGGGCCTTGGAGCCGGGCGACGCGGTATTGTTCGATTTCCGCACCGCGCATGGCGCGCGCGGCAATCCCGGCGGCGGACGGCGGCGCGCGCTGTCCTTGCGCTGGCTGGGCGACGACGCGCGCTACGTCGAGCGGCCGGGCCGCACCTCGCCGCCGTATCCGGATCACGGCATGCGGCCGGGTCAATGCTTGCGCGAGGATTGGTTTCCGGTGTTGTGGCCGGCGGCCTAGGCCTGTCAGGCGCTCCAGCGCATCAGGAATTCGCCGTCGGCGTGCCGGATATCGACAAAGCCCAGGCGCAGGTAGAGCCGGCGCGCCGGATTGCGCTCCAGCACGCTGAGCTCCAAGGCGGCTCCGGCCTGTTCGGCCTCGCGCTGCAAGCCGCGGAGCAATTGCGCGCCCAGGCCGCGGCCATGGTAGTCCGGCAGCAGTTGCAGCTGGATCAACTGCCAGGCGGGGAGCCGACGCGCGACTTTGAGCAGGCCGATGTCCCGCTCGCCCTCCATGATGATGGCGGCGTGTTCGAAACCATGGTGGATGCGGCTCAGATGCGCGTCCTCATCGCAGGGCATGCGCGCCGCTTGCAAGTGGGGGCCCATGCTGGCGCGGCGCAGCATCAGCAGGAAGGCCAGGTCGTCGCGCCTGGCGGGGCGTAGCGTGATGGTGGGATTCAGCGTTTGGCTCCTGGAGTCGGCGCAGCATGGCTGGTGCGCTTGCTAAAACGGCCCGCTAAGGCGGGCCGTTTGTTCGGATCAGGCGTCCAGTCCTTGCTGGGCCAGCGCCGCGGCGCGCAGAACGGCGCGCGCCTTGTTCTGGGTTTCCTGCCATTCCATGTCTGGCGAGGAGTCGGCGACGATGCCGGCGCCGGCCTGCACGTAGAGCATGCGGTTCTTCAACACCGCGGTGCGGATGGCGATGCACAGATCCATGTCGCCGTTAAAGCCCAGATAGCCGACCGCGCCGCCGTAGATGCCGCGCTTGCTGGGTTCGTACTGGTCGATGATTTCCATCGCCCGCACCTTGGGCGCGCCGGATAGGGTGCCGGCCGGGAAGGTGGCCTTGAGTACGTCGATGTTCGATATCTCGGGGCCAACCTTGCCCTCCACGCTGGACACGATGTGCATCACGTGGGAATAGCGCTCGATCGCCATATTGTCGGTGACGCGCACGCTGCCGGTGGTGGCAACGCGGCCCACGTCGTTGCGGCCCAGGTCCATCAGCATCACGTGTTCGGCGATTTCCTTGGGGTCGGCCAGCAATTCGGCCGCCAGCGCTTCGTCCTGCTCGCGGTTCTGGCCGCGCGGGCGGGTGCCGGCGATAGGGCGCACGGTGACGGTATCGCGCTCGCGGCGCACCAGGATTTCCGGCGAGGCGCCCACCACGTGGAAGTCGTCGAAGTGGTAGAGGAACATATAGGGCGACGGGTTCAGGCTGCGCAGCGCGCGGTAGAGGCTGAGCGGGGACTCCGCGAACGGCATCTGCATGCGCTGGGACAGCACCACCTGCATGATGTCGCCGTCTTGGATGTAGCGCTTGCAGTCGGCCACCGCGTCCTTGAACGCCTGTTCGCCGTATTCCGAAGCCGCTTGCGAGGCCTGGGACGGCAAGGACAAGGGCACTTCCAGCGGCTCGCGCAGGCGCGCGCGCAGTTGCGCCAGCCGTGCCTCGGCCTTCAGCAGCGCGTTGGGCACTTCCGGATCGGCGTAGACGATGAGGAATAGCTTGCCGGACAGATTGTCCACTACCGCCAGTTCCTCGGACACCATCAACAGCATGTCCGGGGTGCCAATGGCGTCGGGCTTGGCGGTTTCGGCCAGCCGCTTTTCGATGTGGCGTATGGTGTCGTAGCCGAAGTAGCCGACCAGGCCGCCGGCGAAGCGCGGCAGGTTCGGCTGCGGCGGAGTGTGGAAGCGCTGCTGGAAGGCTTCGATGAAGGCCAGCGGGTCGCCGCTGTGGCGTTCTATCACCTTGTCGCCGTATTCCACTTGCACTTGCTGGCCATTGACCCGCAAGCGGGTATTGGACGGCAGGCCGATGAAGGAGTAGCGGCCGAAGCGCTCGCCGCCGACGACGGACTCCAGCAGATAGGAATAGGGCTGGTTGGCCAGCTTCAGATAAACCGACATCGGAGTGTCGAGGTCGGCGAACAGCTCCAGGCTGACCGGGATGCGGTTGTAGCCGGCGGCGGCCAGGCGGTTGAATTCTTCATGGTTCATGGCGGGTCCTGCGCTTTTGCGGTCGTGGTGAGGTCGAATGCAGCTTGTCAAACAGGCATTGAGCGACGCCATCGGCATCCAAGCCGGTATCCTTGCATCATCATGAAGTTGTCATCCGTAAAAGAAATTATCAGCTGATCAGCTATTCTTCATCAAATCGTAAAGTTCGGCAATATTGGCCACCACCAGATCCGCGCCCAGCGCGGCGGCGTCGGCATAGCCGTAGCTGACGGCCACGGCGGCGCAGCCGGCATTGCGCGCGGCCAGCACGTCGTTGGCGGAGTCGCCCACCATCGCCATTTGCTCCGGGGCGATGCCCAAGACCTGGCAAACGTGCTGCAAGGGCAGCGCCGACGGTTTCTTTTCCGCCAGGGTGTCGCCGCCGATGATCAGGCTGAAGTGGTCGCGCAGGCCCAGCTGTTCCAGCAGCGGCAGCGCCAGCCGCTCGGATTTATTGGTGATCACCGCCAGCGGCAGCTGCAGCGCGCGCAACAGGCCCAGGCCGTCGGTCACGCCCGGATAGATGCTGGTGTTGTCGCTCAGGTGCTCGCGGTAGTACTGGATGAAGAAGACGTAGCCGCGTTCCCACAGCGCCGGATCAGCCTGGCCGTCGCGCTCATTGGTCAGCGCGCGGTGCACCAGGCTGGCGATGCCGTCGCCGACGTGCTCCTGGATGCGCAGCGCCGGCAGCGGCGGCAGGTCCAGGTGTTCGCGCATGGCGTTGGCGGCGGCGGCGAGATCGGGAATGGAGTTGACCAGGGTGCCGTCCAGATCGAAGGCGACGGCTTTGATGTGTTTCAGATTCATATGCGTTTCAGCGCGGCGGCCTTGGCCGCCGCTTGTGCTTGTCGCGCGCGTTTGCGCGCGGCGGATTGTAAACAGGCGTCAGCCCAGGTTGCGGATGTCCACCACGGCTTGCAAGCCAAAGGCCGGCGACAGCAGATGGTCGACGATGCGGCGCGCGGCGGCGGCCGGGGTGCTCAGTTCTCCGTCCGCCTTCAGCGCGTCGAAGCGGGCTTTCTGCGGAAACTGCTCGGTGTCGCTGCCGCGGATGCTGGCCTGCATCTCGGTGTCCACCACGCCGGGATAGAGCGCGACGATTTGCGCGGCGTTGGCCTGGCCGGCCTGTTCCACGGCCACGCTGCGGCTGAAGTGGTCCAGCCCGGCCTTGGTGGTGCAGTACACGCTCCAGCCCGGATAGGGCTTGGCCGCGGCGCCGGAGGATATGTTCAGGATGCGGCGGCGGGCCTTGAGGCCGGCGCTGGCGCGCAGCAGCGCGTCGGTGGCCAGCATGGGCGCGGCCAGATTGATCGCCAGCGCGCGCACCACGTCTTCGGCCGGGTAATGGCCAGCCTGGGCGATGGGCGTGACCACGCCGGCGTTGTTGATCAGATTGAGGCTGGCGCAATCGGCCGGCTTCAGTTGTTCCACCGCTGCGGCGATGGCGGGCGCCACCGCGGCGGCGTCGGCGAGGTCGACGTCGAGGGCGATCAGGCGCTCGGGGTAGCGGCGCGTCAGCGGCGCCAGCGCGTCCACGGCGCCGCGCGCCAGGCCGGCGACGCGGTAGCCGTCGGCGAGCAGGGCTTCGGTCAGCGCCAGGCCAAGGCCGCGCGAGGCGCCGGTCACGATGAAGGCATGCATAGTCTGTGCTCCTGGTTTGAGGGCCGGTTTCAGCGGAGTTGGGCCAGCTCGGCGCGCATCGCGTCGATCACGGTCTTGTAATCGGCCTGGCCGTAGATGGCGGACCCGGCGACGAAGGTGTCGGCGCCGGCCTCGGCCACCGCGCGGATATTGTCGGTCTTGATGCCGCCGTCCACTTCCAGCCAGATTTCTCCGCCGTGTTTGGCGGTGTATTCATCGATGCGGCGGCGCGCCTCGCGCACCTTGTTCAGCGCGTGCGGAATGAACTTCTGGCCGCCGAAGCCCGGGTTCACCGACATGATCAGCACCATGTCTATCTTGTCCATCACATGATCCAGATAGGACAGCGAGGTGGCCGGGTTGAACACCAGGCCGGCCTTGCAGCCGGCGTCCTTGATCAGGCCCAGCGTGCGGTCTATGTGCTCGGAGGCTTCCGGGTGGAAGGTGATGATGTCGGCGCCGGCCTTGGCGAAGGCGGCGGCCAGGCTGTCCACCGGCTTCACCATCAGGTGCACGTCGATGGGCGCGTTGCTGTGCGGACGGATGGCCTCGCACACCATAGGCCCTATGGTCAGGTTGGGCACATAGTGGTTGTCCATCACATCGAAATGGATGATGTCGGCGCCGGCGGCGATCACGTCGCGAACCTCTTGGCCAAGACAGGAAAAATCGGCGGAAAGAATGCTGGGGGCGATACGGAAAGTGCGCATAGGGCGTTGCTTTGGGCAAGGATGAACACGGGATGGCCACATTCTACCGCGCCAAATGCGGGACGTCGGGATAAAATAAAGCACAAACAACAAAAGGAGCGCAGAACATGGCGGAAAAAACCTACCGCGTCGAAGTCCAGGCCGAGCCGCATTACATCGAAGAGCAATCCAATATGGCCAACGACATCTATGTGTTCGGCTATCGCGTCCGCATCACCAATACCGGCAGCGAACCGGCGCAGCTGATCAGCCGCCACTGGATCATCGCGGACGCCAACGAGCAGGTGCAGGAAGTGCGCGGCATGGGCGTGGTGGGCGAGCAGCCGCGCATCGAGCCGGGCCAGTCCTTCGACTATTCCAGCGCCACCCACCTGAAAACCCCCTACGGTTCAATGAAGGGCAGCTACCAGTTCCTGGCCGACGACGGCAAGCGTTTCGAGGCGGAGATCCCCGAGATGAATCTGGTGGCGCCGCGCGTGCTGCACTAAAGCGCTCCCGCCGGCGGTGCTATTTTTCCCTTGGCCAGGTCCACCACACGATGAAGGTGGCCAAACCGCCGGCAATCGCCGCTTCCAGCAATAATATCCACATATCCGCTCTCCCTAGCGAGCGTTGATGATGTTCGCAAGACCGCTCAACTCTCACTTTGGAACAGCTTGTCGTCACAGGCAATCCCAAATATGCGTTTTACCCATTCCGGCCCGGCCCCGGGCAACCGCAACGACGCAGCGACGCTGAAGACGCTGCTGCCTTATCTGTGGGTGTTCAAGGGCCGCGTGCTGCTGGCGCTGTCTTGCATGATTCTGGCCAAGGTGGCCGCGGTCAGCGTGCCCTTGTACCTGAAAGACATCGTCGATCAACTCTCGGTGCCGGCCACCTTGCTGGCGCTGCCGGTACTGGCGCTGGCCGGCTATGGCTGTGCCCGCCTGCTGTCCAGCGTGCTGGGCGAACTGCGCGACGCGGTGTTCGCGCGGGTGATACAGGGCGCGGTGCGCAGCGTCGCGCGCGGGGTGTTCCAGCACCTGCTGCGGCTGTCATTGCGTTTTCATCTGGAACGCCAGACCGGTGGCATGAGCCGCGACATCGAGCGTGGCACCAAGGGCATAGGCTTTCTGCTGAACTTCACTGTGTTCAACATCCTGCCCACGCTGCTGGAAATCGGCATGGTCACCGCCATCCTGCTGCACCGCTACGCCTGGCCGTTCGCGCTGGTGACTTTCGCCACCATCGCCGTCTACATCGCCTTCACCCTGGTGGTGACCGAGTGGCGCACCGTCTACCGCCGCAGCATGAACGACCTGGACTCCAAGGCCAACGCCAAGGCGATAGACGCGCTGCTCAATTACGAGACGGTCAAATACTTCAATAATGAAGGCTACGAGGCGGCGCGCTACGACAAGAATCTGGCGGCCTGGGAGGCGTCGGCGATCAAGAACCAGGTATCGCTGTCCATGCTCAACGCGGGTCAGGGCCTGATCATCGCCAGCGGCGTCACCCTGATCATGGTGCTGGCGGCGCGCGAAGTGGTGGCCGCGCGAATGACGGTGGGCGATGTGGTGCTGGTGGCCACCTTCATCACCCAACTGTACGCGCCCTTGAACTTCCTCGGCTTCGTCTACCGCGAGATCAAGCATTCGCTGGCCGATATCGAGCGCATGTTCTCGTTGCTGGGAGCGAATGAAGAAGTGGCGGACGTGGAAGGGGCGGCCACGCTGGCCGCGCCGGCGGCCTCGGTACGCTTTGAACAGGTGGGCTTCGCTTACGAGAGCAAGCGCCGGATTCTGAGCGAGGTCAGCTTCGAGATTCCGGCCGGCAAGACATTGGCGGTGGTGGGCGCCAGCGGCGCCGGCAAATCCACGCTGTCGCGGCTGCTGTTCCGCTACTACGACGTCAGCCAGGGCCGCATCCTAGTCAATGGCCGAGATATCCGCGAACTGAGCCAGGACAGCTTGCGCGCTCATATCGGCATCGTGCCGCAGGACACGGTGCTGTTCAACGACACGGTGTATTACAACATTGCCTATGGCCGGCCCGGCGCCAGCCGCGAGCAAGTGATGGAAGCGGCCAAGTCCGCGCACATCCACGGTTTCGTCAGCGGCCTGCCGGATGGTTACGACACCATGGTGGGCGAGCGCGGACTCAAGCTGTCCGGCGGCGAAAAGCAGCGGGTGGCGATTGCGCGCACCATTCTGAAGAATCCGCCCATCCTGATCTTCGACGAGGCCACCAGCGCGCTGGACTCGCGCACCGAGAAGGCGATCCAGCGCGAGCTGGCGGAAATCTCCGCCAACCGCACCACGCTGATCATCGCCCATCGGCTGTCCACCATCGTTGACGCCGACCAGATCCTGGTGATGGAGGCCGGGCGCGTGCTGGAGCAGGGCAGCCACCGCGAGTTGCTGGAGCGTGGCGGGCGCTATGCCGAAATGTGGCGCTTGCAGCAGACGGAGCAGCCGGCGACCGACGACGCCTGAAAACCTATTTACGATCCGCTGCGCGTCGAGACATGTGGCACGGTGAGTACCGCTTCGAAATGCTCATGTACCACGAGTACATTCTGCTTTCTCAGCGCTTCTCGCCTTGTCTCGCTCTTGCTCGCGAGACTCTGAACAGGCTCTAAGGCCTTGGTTTTCCAGCGGCCTTGAGTTCGCTCATCGCCGCCAGCACGCTATCGGCCAGCGTCAGCATGCGCTGGCAGTCCGCGGCCTGGGGCAGGGAGGAGACGTCCAGCGTTGGTGACAGTGCTTGCAGAGCGCGGCGGGCGCTGGCGGCGACATCGGCGGCCAGATTGAAGTCGCCGGGCGACAGCACCCGGCCATTGCGGATTTTCTTGTAGTACACGGCCGCCATCTGCGCGTACTGCGACGCGGTCTGTTGCGCGTCCAGGCTGGGGTTCAGCGTATCCAGCAGCGCCATGATTTCGCGGCAGGCCTGTTCCGCTGAACTCCAGCGCTTGTCCTGCTGCTGGCGTTGCTGCGCCTGGGGCTTGCTCGCGGCTTTCTTGCTGGCCATCTGGGGCTCCTGGAGGAAAAGACAGAGCGCCGCATTCTAGCCATCCCGGCCGCGGCGCGCCAGCGGCCCGTTCAATGCAGCTGGAACTCCATCAGCCCATGCTCTTCGCTGGGCAGCGATAATTCGACGAAATCATTCAGGCAAAACAAGGTCAGCTTGCCGCCATAGACCGCGCCGGTATCCAGGTTCAGCACATTGTCGAAACGGGTGGCGCTGGTCTGCGGAGTGTGGCCAACCAGCAGCAGCTCGACGCCGCTGACCACGCCGCCGCGGCCATTGCGCGCGCGTTCGCGCGACCACAGCGCGGTGTTGCGGCTGGCGTCCGGCAGGGTGCCGTTTTCCAGACCCGCGACCAGGGCGTCCCAGTCATTGTCCGGGCAATCGGCGTGCACCACGCCTATCCTGCCGCCAGCGCCGTCGGCGATCTCTATCGCGTAGGGCAGGCGCTGAAAGGCTGCGAGGCAGGCTAGTCGCTGCGCCGTGGGCAGGGCCAGTAGCCAGGAGCCGCCATTGTTGACGTGGCGGATCTCGGCCTGCTTGTCGCCCAGCAGCGAATCGATCGCCAATTGCTCGTGATTGCCGCGCACCGCGTGGAACCACGGTTGCGCCAGCCACTCCAGCACCGCGGCGCTGTCGGCGCCGCGGTCCACCATGTCGCCGACCGAGAACAGCCGGTCGCATGTGGGATTGAAGGCGGCCATTTTCAACAGCCGCGACAGTTGACGGAAGCAGCCGTGGATATCGCCTACCACCCAGTCGCGGCCTTGGGTATTGCGTTGCAGCTTCAGAATCATGCTTGAACTCGGGGGTGGGGTGCGGATATTTTGCGCCATGCCGATGGTTTTGTCATCGTATTGATAGTTTCCAAACTAGAACTATTTTTGTTTGACTATCAGTGGCTTAGCGAGTTCTGTGGCGAGTCTGAGCTTAGCCGGTCAGCCATTCCTGGCAGAATTGCCGGCGGAATTCGAACAGCGCTTGCAGCCGCTGCTCCGCCATTTTCCTGCCGGCCTCGGTCTGCATCATGCCTGGCAATTTAGCCAGTTTTACCTCGATATGGTCCAGCGCCCAGCGGCGGTCGTCCAGCTCGCGGTCTGCGCCCTCAGGGTCCAGCGGGTGGGCCAGCGCGGAATCCATGCGGCCAGCGGTGTAGAACAGCCGCGCCAGTCCGATGGCGCCCAGCGCGTCCATGCGATCGGCGTCCTGCACGATGCGCGCCTCCAGGCTTTGCGGCGCGATAGCGGCGCTGAAGCTGTGCGCTTCGATGGCGTGGGCGACGCCGTCGAGCTTGTGCTGCGGAAAGTCGTCGGCGGCCAGCAGCGCGCGGGCGCGCGTGGCGGCCTGGCGCGAGGCTAGATGGCGCTCCGGGTGGTTCTTGGGCAGGTTGACCAGGTCATGCAGATAGCAGGCGGCCAGCACGGTCAGCGCGTCGGCTTCGGGGTGGGCGTCCAGCAACTGGCGGGCGCAGGCCCAGACGCGGTGGAAGTGGTTGAGGTCGTGGGCGCCGTCGTCGTCGCCCGGCTGTTGCAGCAGCAACTGGATCAGGCGTTGGCGCCAGTTTTCCAGCGGGGTATCGCTAAGGGGGTGGCTCATTGCGGCGGTGGTGGGTTGGGGCAGAGGATTACAGCCCCAATCCGCACCGCCGTCAAGCCGGCGTTAAAAGCCGGTTCAATGTGTCGTTCTTGCTCGCGAGGCGCTTAGCCGGCGCTCAGCTCGCAGTAGCGCGCGGCGATCGCCGAGGCTAGGCGGGCGTTGTTCAGCACCAGCTGGATGTTGGCGGCCAGGCTGTTGCCGCCGGTCAGTTCGCAGACGCGGGCCAGCAGGAAGGGGGTGGATTCCTTGCCGGCCACGCCTTGCGCCTCAGCTTCGCCCAGAGCTTGTTCGATGGCGGCGTCGATCTTGTCGCGCGGCATCGCGTATTGCTCCGGAATCGGGTTGGCCACCACCACGCCGCCGCGCAGCTGCAGCTGCCACTTGGCCTGCATCGTGGCGGCGATGTCGGCGGCTTCGTCCAGACGGTGGTCCAGCTTGAAGGCGCTGTCGCGGGTGAAGAAGGCCGGCAGGTGGTCGCAGCGATGGCCGATGACCGGCACGCCATGGGTTTCCAGGTATTCCAGCGTCAGGCCCAGGTCCAGGATGGACTTGGCGCCGGCGCAGACCACGGCCACCGGGGTTTGCGCCAGTTCCTGCAGATCGGCGGACACGTCGAAGCTGCGCTCTGCGCCGCGGTGCACGCCGCCGATGCCGCCGGTGGCGAACACGCGGATGCCGGCCATCGCGGCGATGATCATGGTGGTGGCCACGGTGGTGGCACCGCTGCGCTTGCCGGCGACGATGAAGGGCAGGTCGCGGCGGCTGACCTTGGCGATGTCGCGACCGCCCTTGCCCAGGTATTCGATCTCGTCCGCGCTCAGGCCGGCTTTCAAGCGGCCGTCGATGATGGCGATGGTGGCCGGCACCGCGCCGTGGGCGCGGATTTCCGCTTCCACTTGCAGCGCGGTTTCCACGTTCTGCGGATAGGGCATGCCGTGGGAGATGATGGTGGACTCCAGCGCCACCACCGGGCGGTTGGCGGCCAGGGCGGCGGCGACTTCGGGATGGATGTCGAGATGGGCGTTGTGCATTGCGTGCTCCTTGTTGATGACGAGATCAGGCGTTCAGATAGGCTTCCACCGCCGCGCGCGACAGTGAGGGATTGTTGGTGGCGGCGGAGGAAAGCGTCAGCGCGGCGCAGCCGCGGGCGAAGCGCACGCTGTCCGCCAGCGGCAGTTCATTGAGCCAGCCCCAGGCCAGGCCGGCCATCAGCGCGTCGCCGGAACCGGTGGTGTTGACGATGGCGCAGTCCGGCGCGTCCAGCCAGCCGTCGCCGGCTTCGCCGCTGTAATAGATGCCGGCGCCGGCCATGCTCAGCACCACGCGGCGCACGCCCTGGCCATGGAACCAGCGCGCGGCGTCCGGCGCGTGTTCCGGCCGTTCCAGCGGCAGGCCGGACAAGGCGGCGGCTTCCAGGCGGTTGGGCTTCAAGGTGTGGATGCGCGACAGCCAGGGGCGAATGCGCTCGGCCTTGAACGCGGAGACCGGATCGATGAACAGCGGCTTGTCGCCGCTTTCGGCGATCAGCCAGGCCAGCGCGTCGGCGCATAGATTGGTGTCGGCCACCACCGCGCCGGCGTGGCGCACCAGCTCGCGCTGCGCTTGCAGCCGTTCCGGCGTCAGCCGCTTGAGGATATCCATGTCGTTGATGGCCAGCGCCATGTCGCCATCGGCCTGCTGGATGGACAGATAGGTGGAGGTGGCCGCGTCCGGCAGCGTCAGGCAGCCGCGCACGTCGACGCCGGCGCGCTGGGTGGCCTCCAGCAGCGAACGGCCGTGGATGTCGTCGCCCACCACCGAGACCAGCCGGCAGTCGGCGCCCAGCCGCGCCAGGTTTTCCGCGACGTTGCGCGCCACGCCGCCGGGCGAGCAGCGCACTTGACCGGGATTGGAGTCGCCGTGGCGCAGCGCGGCGGCGGCGCTGCCGACGATGTCCATATTGGCGCCGCCGACGGCGGCGATATAACGCTGCTCGGCCAGGATGTAGCCTTTGCCGCGGATATGCCCCTTTTGCACCAGATTCATGATGTGGCCGGCCACCGCCGAGCGGCTGATGCCTAGTTGATCCGCCAGCTCCTGCTGCGGGATCAGCGGATCCAGGCGCAGCAGAGAGAGGATTTGTTGTTCCCGCTCAGTCATCAAACATTTGTCCGTTTAGCAAACATTTGTTCGATATTACGGCATTGGCATGCCGGAGGTCAAGCGCGGCGCATCTCCCATTGCGACAGCCACAGCTGGCCGCCGCAGCCGCGCAGCAAGTCGGCCATCGCCTGATCGGCGGCGTCGATATTGTTGCAGCCGAGGCGCTCGGCGCCGATGGCCGCTTGCGTCGCGGCCAGCAACGAACGGGCGACGCCACGGCGTCGGCAGTCGGGGCGCACCGCCAGTTCTGCGATGTCGCCGGCGCTGGAGTGCAGGGCATAGCCGATCAGGGCGCCATTCCGCCGCGCGGTCAGCAAGCTCAGCGGCGGCCGCGCCCGTTGCAGGCTGTCGCGGCTATTGGGTATTGCCGGTTCGAAATCCAGCTCCCAACACGGCCATTCCTCCGGCTGGCCGTGTTGCAGCGTCCAGTCGCCGATCGGCGCGACGATGGCTTGTTCGATGCGGTAACAATCCAGCCGGCGATGCGCTTGAAAGCCGAGGCTGGTATAGGCGGCCAGCGCCGCGGCGTTGTCGGCGATCACTTCCAGCCGTTGGCGGCGGATGCCGCGGCTGGCCAGGCGCCGGCTCACCGCGGCGGCCATCGCCTGCAGCAGACCCCGACGGCGCGCGGCCGGCAGCACGCCGGTGGCGATGCAATAGCCGGCAGGGCCGCTCTCATCGCAATGGATGCCGGCCAGCCACAGGCCGACGAGAGCATCTCCTTGCCAGGCGCCGACGCTGAGTTCAGGCCGCCAGCCGCGACGGTGCAGCATGGCGGCCAGTTGTTCTTCGTCCATTCGCATCGGTACCAGATAGTCGTCGAAAGCCTGGGTGAAGGCTTGGTGGATCAGGGAAAAATGAGTGAGGGAAAGGCTGTGCAAACGCATGGACGCGGTCTCGGTGAATGCGGGGGGCGTCCGGCATTATGCCGTCCGCGTCGCATCGTGGCCCAGGGCTGTAGTGTATTGGATACAAAAGATTAAATTCGGCGATGACAGCCGGCGATGATGCGTCTAGACTGTAGCCATGCGCATTGTGCGTGTTTCAGAGGGAGGCGAAGCATGGATGGATTGAGTCAGATCAGTGGGCAGGGCGTGTCCAACAGCATCCAGATCTACGCATTGAAAAAAGCCATGTCGGCGCAGTCGCAGTCGGCTTTGAGCTTGGTGCAAGGCGCGTCCGACACTATGGCGCAGGCCCAGGCCAGCAATCCGGCCCATCTGGGGCAGAATATCGATACCCGCGCCTGAGACGGCGGGGTGACTGAAAAAGCGGCCTAGGCCGCTTTTTTTATTGTGGGGTTTCAGAACCTGCTCACGATCTCGCGAGCTAGGGCGAGACAAGGCGAAAACAGCTGAGGAAGCGGAATGTGCCCGTGACGCATGAGCATTTCGAAGCGGTGCTCACCGCGCCACGTCTCATGACGCGCAGCAGTGCGTAAACAGGTTCTCAGGCGCTGAGCGCCTGATTCCAGTCTTCCGGAAACTGCCGTTCCAGCCAGCTGGCCAGCCATTCCGCCGCGCTCTCCCAGCGCGTGTCCAGCATCATCATGTGGCCGAGATGGGGCAGGATGTCCGCCGCCACATCCAGCCGCCGCGCGGTGGCGACCACGTCTTCCGGCCCTACGAGCTTGTCCTCGGCTGCGCCCAGCACCAGCGCCGGCATCTTCGCCAGCGGCCGGTTGGCCAGCGGATTGACCAGGGTCATGTCCATCAAGGCGCGCTGGCTTTCCTGCTGGCAGCGGCTGATCAGCAGTTCCACCGCCGATTCCGGCGCATCCGGCGACAGCAGCATGTCTTTCAGTTCGACGAACTCCGGGTCGTACAGGCCGTGCTGGTACATATTGAGCTTGAGGAATAGCGCCGGCGCCTGCGTCAGCAGCCGCAGGCTGGACGAGGCGAGCCCGCCGGGCGGCACCGAGGCCAGCAAGGCGGCGCCGGGCAGTTTGTGGCGGCTCAGGTATTGCTGCGCGACAAAGCCGCCCATGGAATGGCCGACCATCACCGGCGCGGCCGGCAGTTGTTTGAGCGTTGTGTCGAGATTGCGCACATAATCGTCGACGCCGATCGCGGCCAGGTAGTCCCGACCCTCGCTGCCGCCGTGGCCTTCCAGGCTCAACGCCCAGCAATCGTAGCCTTGTCGGGCGAACCAGGGCATGAAATTCTCCCGCCAGCACCAGGCGCCGCAAAAGGCGCCATGCACGAACAACAACGGCGGCGCGAGACGCGCCGCCGTTGTCGCCGGAGCCTGATGCAGCAGTTCCAGGCGTGGATGCATCACAGCACTTCGGCCGCGTGGTCGGCCAGCCGCGAGCGCTCACCGCGCTGCAGCGTGATGTGGCCGGAATGCTCCCAGCCTTTGAAACGGTCTACCACATAGGTCAGGCCGGAGCTGCCCTCGGTCAGGTAGGGCGTGTCGATCTGCGAGATATTGCCCAGGCAGACCACCTTGGTGCCGGGGCCGGCACGGGTGATCAGCGTTTTCATCTGCTTGGGCGTCAGGTTCTGCGCCTCGTCTATGATCAGGTATTTATTCAGGAAGGTGCGGCCGCGCATGAAGTTCAGCGATTTGACCTTGATGCGGGAGCGGATCAGATCGCGGGTGGCGGCGCGGCCCCAGTCGCCGCCGTCGTCGTCGCTCTTGTTGAGCACATCCAGATTGTCTTCCAGCGCGCCCATCCACGGCGCCATCTTTTCTTCCTCGGTGCCGGGCAGGAAGCCGATGTCCTCGCCCACCGGCACGGTGACCCGGGTCATGATGATTTCCGAGTAAAGCTTCTGCTCCAGCGTCATCGCCAGGCCGGCGGCCAGCGTCAGCAGGGTCTTGCCGGTGCCGGCCTGGCCCAGCAGGGTGATGAAGTCCACTTCCGGGTCCATCAGCAGATTGAGGGCGAAATTCTGTTCGCGGTTGCGCGCGGTGATGCCCCAGACATTGTTCTTGTGATGGCTGTAATCCTTCAGCGTCTGCAGCACCGCGCTCTTGCCCTCCACCTGGGTCACGCGCGCCTGCAGCGGCTGGGCGCCTTCCTGCCATAGCATCTGGTTGACGTAGAGGTTCTGGCCGTCCGGGCCCTTGACCTGGTAGTAACTGCGCCCCTGTTCCTGCCAGGACTTCATGTCCTTGCCGTTGCGTTCCCAGAAGCTCTCGTCGATCTCGCGGGTGCCGGTGTAGAGCAGGTCGGTGTCTTCCAGCACCTTGTCGTTGAAGTAGTCTTCCGCGTCCAGGCCCAATGCGCGGGCCTTGATGCGCATATTGATGTCCTTGGACACCAGGATCACCGAGCGGCCGTGCTGCAGCTCCTTCAATGCCATCACGATGCCGAGGATCTGGTTGTCGGCCTTGCCCACCGGCAGCGACGGCGGCAGCACGCTGTGTATCGCCTGAGTCTGCAGGATCAGCTTGCCGGTGGCGGCGTCGCGGCTGGCGCTTTTCAGCGGTATGCCGGATTCGATCTCCGCTTCGGCTCCGCTGACGATCTCGTCCAGGAAGCGGCTGGCCTGACGGGCGTTGCGCGCCACTTCGGACATGCCCTTCTTGTGGGTGTCCAGTTCTTCCAGCGTGATGATGGGGATGAACACATCGTGTTCTTCGAAGCGATACAAGCAGGTGGGGTCGTGCAGCAATACGTTGGTATCGAGAACAAACAGCTTGCTGGCGCTGACTTTTTTGCGGCTGGCCATGATGATCCCCTGGTTTTATCGCGGGGCGGCCCGGAAGCCGGCCGGCCCCGACGCGGTTTTTTAGAGCGTCTTGACGAAGTCCAGCACCGCCCCGGCGTGGCCGGGCACTTTGACGCCGCGCCACTCGCGCGCGATGTCGCCGTTCCGGTCAATCACGAAGGTGCTGCGTTCAATGCCTCGGACTTGTTTGCCATACATATTCTTCATCTTGATGACGCCGAACAGATTGCAGACGGTCTCCTCTTGGTCGGACAGCAGTTCAAACGGCAGCTCCAGCTTGGCCTTGAAGTTTTCGTGGGACTTCAGGCCGTCGCGGGAAATGCCGACGACGACGGCGCCGGCCGCGGCGAATTCGGCATGGAGATCGCGGAAGTCCATGCTTTCATTGGTGCAGCCGGGCGTGTTGTCTTTGGGGTAGAAGTAGATCACCAGCGGCTTGGGGCTGGAGGACAGCTGAAACGAGACGCCGGCGGTGCCGGGCAGGGTGAAGTCGGGGCAAGCAGTGCCGGACATGCAATAACTCCTGTGGTGGAACTGGGTGGTGCGTCCGCCTTGTCTTGAGATTAGCGGATTACCGCCCGGTTAGACAATGGGAATGGGTAACGAAATTTTCACGGCGCGTGTTCGCGGCGCAGCAGCACCAGCAAGGCGCCGGCGCCGCCCATGGTTTCGCCGGCCTCGCAAAAGGCCAGCACATCGGGGTGGTGCTTGAGCCAGGCGCGCACCATGCGCTTGAGCACCGGCTGGCCGTTGGAGCCGAAGCCCTTGCCGTGTATCACTCGCACGCAAGGGCCGTGGCGCCGCGCCTGGTGCAGGAACAGCGCCAGCGCATCCTGGGCCTGGTAGCGGTCGCAGCCGTGCAGGTCGAGCTGGCGGCTGACCGGCCAGAAACCGGCGCGCAGTTTCTTCAGCGTGGCGGAGGGCATGCCTGGACGGGCGAAATGAGTGTCGATCTCGGCCGGTTCAAACCAGCCCACCATCTGCTGCAACAAGGCCTGCTGCACCGCCTCCGACGTCGTCTCGTGGGCGTGGCGGCGGCGCGGGTGCGGGCTGGGCTTGGCGCGCGGACTGGTATGGTGGCCATCCGGTTTCAGCGGCTTGACGTCGCGGAATAGCTGGCGGAAGTCCGGTTCCGGCTCGGCCGGCGGGGCGGCGGAAACGGAAACGCCAGCCGGCGCGCGGGAATCGCGCACCTGCTGGCGCAGGCCTTGCAGCGCTTTTTTGAACGCTTTCAAGTGTTTACTTCAGGCTGTCCAGATAACGTTCCGCGTCCAGGGCGGCCTGGCAGCCGGAAGCGGCGCTGGTCACCGCCTGGCGGTAGATGTGGTCCTGCACGTCGCCGGCGGCGAACACGCCCGCCACGCTGGTGGCGGTGGCGTTGCCTTCGCGGCCGCTCTTGGTGATCAGGTAGCCGGTGCCATCCATTTCCAGCTGGCCCTTGAAGATCTCGGTGTTGGGCTGGTGGCCGATGGCGACGAACAGGCCCAGCACCTTGATCTCTTCGGTGCTGCCGTCCTGCATGGACTTCAGGCGCAGGCCGGTGACGCCGGAATCATCGCCCAGCACTTCGTCCAGGGTAGCGTTCAGCTTCAGGCTGATCTTGCCCTCCTTGACGCGGTCCATCAGCTTGTCGATCAGGATCTTCTCGGCGCGGAAGGTGTCGCGGCGATGGATCAGGGTCACGTGCTTGGCGATATTGGCCAGGTACAGTGCTTCCTCGACCGCGGTGTTGCCGCCGCCGATCACCGCCACGTCCTGGTTGCGATAGAAGAAGCCGTCGCAGGTGGCGCAGGCGGACACGCCCTTGCCCTTGAACGCCTCTTCGGAGGCCAGGCCCAGGTATTTGGCCGAGGCGCCGGTGGCGATGATCAGCGCGTCGCAAGTGTATTCGCCGGCGTCGCCGACCAGGCGGATCGGCTTCTCGTGCAGATGGGTGGTGTGGATGTGGTCGAACAGGATCTCGGTGCCGAAGCGCTCGGCGTGCTGCTGAAAGCGCTGCATCAGTTCCGGGCCCATCACGCCGGCCGCGTCCGCGGGCCAGTTGTCCACGTCGGTGGTGGTCATCAGCTGGCCGCCTTGCGCCAGGCCGGTCACCAGCACCGGCTTCAGGTTGGCGCGCGCGGCGTAAACGGCGGCGGTGTAGCCGGCGGGGCCGGAACCCAGAATCAGCAGGGGACTGTGGCGAGTCGTGGTCATGATGTTTTCCTGTGTGAAAAGCGGGTAATGAAACCGATTGCGTCGAACCGGACGGCCTGATTGGAGCCGTGGTTGAGTCGTTCAGTTCTGAAGTATGGTGCCTGTCCGCCGGAATCCAAGAGCGGACTCTTTCGGACAGCGCGCGCGCCGGGCGCGGGCGTTTCGGCTGACAATATACAAGAGCGGCGGGGCAAGGTTAAGCGTTCGCTTGATTGGAATATTCAACATTGCTGATTGAAATCTTTTATCGGCGTGTCGCCGCCGGCCTATCAGCCTGACCTGTCTCTGTTCAAAATCACGCGCGCATTCATCCGTCGATTCAAAAACTTGGCTTGCGCGCGGCGCCGGCGGCGCCCGCGGCGAGCCCGCCGTCCTGCGCTGGCCGCGACGCCGGGCTGGCCGGGCGGCTACTTGCCAGCGCGGGCCGCGTGCTATACTGTCCGCTTTCGCGTTGGGTGCGCGGTGTAACTCCGCGCAGCGCCACTTGGAGGTGCGGTAATGGAGATGCGGCAATGCCCGCCGAGTCCGCCTATCCGTGGCGTCGTACCGTCCCAGATGACTAAACCTGTCACACACTAAGGATTTAACATGCAAGTACAGCTGGAAACATTGAGCAATCTTGAGCGCCGCATGAACATCGCCCTGCCGCTGGCAGCCATCGACGCGCAAGTGGCCGAGCGCCTGAAGCGCGTAGCCCGCAACGCCAAGATCCAAGGTTTCCGCCCGGGCAAGGCTCCGTTGAAGATCGTGGAAATGAACTACGGCGCCCAGGTGCGTGAAGAAGTGATGGGTGAACAGGTTCAACAGGGTTTCTACTCCGCCGTGAGCGAGCAGAAGCTGCGCGTTGCCGGCTACCCGCGCTTTGAGCCGGTAGCCGCCGGCGACGACAAGGAAAGCTTCAAGTTCGCCGCTACTTTCGAGGTTTACCCGGAAGTGAAGGTAGGCGAACTGGCCGGCAAGGAAATCGAGAAGCCGCTGACCCCGGTGAGCGACGCCGAGATCGAGAAAACCATCGACATCCTGCGCAAGCAGCGCACTCGCTACAACCGCGTTGAGCGCGAAGCCGCCGCCGGCGACCGCGTGATCATCGACTTCAAGGGCGCCATCGACGGCGTGGCCTTCGAAGGCGGCTCTTCCGAGAACTTCCCCTTCGTGCTGGGCCAGGGCCAGATGCTGGCCGAGTTCGAAGCCGGCGTCACCGGCATGAAGGAAGGCGAGATCAAGAGCGTGGAAGTGAGCTTCCCCGAGGACTACCATGGCAAGGACGTGGCCGGCAAAACCGCCGTGTTCGAGATCCTGCTGAAGAACGTGGCTGAAGCCGTGCTGCCGGAAGTGAACGATGAGTTCGCCAAGCAACTGGGCATCACCGACGGCGACGTGGAAAAAATGCGCGCCGAAATCCGCAAGAACGTCGAGCGCGAAGTGAAGCGCCGCCTGCAGGCCCGCACCAAGGAAAACGTGATGCAGGCGCTGCTGGACGCCACCGAGATCGAACTGCCGAAAGCCCTGGTCAGCCTGGAAATCGGCCGTCTGGTCGAGCAGGCCCGTCGCGACATGCAACAGCGCGGCATGAACGTCAAGGACATGCCGTTCCCGCCGGAACTGTTCGCTCAGCAAGCCGAGCGCCGCGTGGCCCTGGGTCTGATCCTGTCCGAAGTAGTGGAATCCAACAAGCTGGAAGCCAAGCAGGACCAAATCAAGGCCATGATCACCGAGTTCGCCGACAGCTACGAAGATCCGGCTGAAGTGCTGACCTGGTACTACGCCAGCCCGGATCGCCTGGAAGGCCCGACCTCCATGGTCCTGGAAGACAATGTGGTTGAATTTGTGCTGTCCAAGGCCAATGTTGTAGAGAAAGAATTGTCCTTCGATGCCCTGATGGGCAACAACGCCTGATAACAGCTGGAGTGGCCGATGAAATCGATGATGGAACCTCAAGGTCTGGGCCTGGTGCCCATGGTGGTGGAACAAAGCGGCCGCGGCGAGCGCGCGTATGACATCTACTCGCGTCTGCTGAAGGAACGCATCGTGTTCCTGGTGGGCCCTGTCACGGATGAGTCGGCCAACCTGGTTGTGGCGCAGATGTTGTTCCTTGAGTCGGAAAACCCGGACAAGGACATTCACTTCTACATCAACTCGCCGGGTGGGTCGATTACCGCGGGCATGTCCATTTACGACACGATGAACTTCATCAAGCCGGATGTCTCCACCCTGTGCATCGGCCAGGCCGCCAGCATGGGCGCTTTCCTGCTCGCCGCCGGCGCCGCGGGCAAGCGTTTCGCGCTGGCCAACAGCCGGGTGATGATTCACCAGCCGCTGCTGTACGGCGGCGGCCTGTCCGGCCAGGTCACCGATATCGAAATCCATGCGCGTGAACTGGTCAAGGTCAAGGCCAAGATGAACGAACTGCTGGCCAAGCATAGCGGCCAGCAGCTGGAGCGCGTGGTGGCCGACACCGAGCGCGACAACTTCATGTCCGCCGACGAGGCACAGGCTTACGGCTTGATCGACAAAGTGCTGACGTCCCACAAGGACGTGACAGCTTAAGGAGCGATGGAATCCGCCAATGGCTGACAAGAACAGCAATGAAAAGCTTCTCTACTGCTCTTTCTGCGGCAAGAGCCAGCATGAAGTCCAGCGCCTGATCGCAGGGCCGCAGGTCTTCATCTGCAACGAATGCGTCGAGCTGTGCAACGACATCATTCGCGAGGAGCTGGAGAAGGGCGTCGGCGATGCCGCGTCCGTCTCCGAAGACCGTCCGCTGCCGACGCCGCAGGAAATCCGTGCGGACCTGGACCAGTACATCATTGGCCAGGACTTCGCCAAGAAGACCCTGTCGGTGGCGGTGTACAACCACTACAAGCGTCTGAACAGCCCGGCCAGCAAGAACGAGGTCGAGCTGGCCAAGAGCAACATCCTGCTGATCGGCCCGACCGGCTCCGGCAAGACCCTGCTCGCCCAGTCGCTGGCGCGTTTGCTGGACGTGCCCTTCGTCATCGCCGACGCCACCACGCTGACCGAAGCGGGTTATGTGGGCGAGGATGTCGAGCACATCATCCAGAAGCTGCTGCAGAAGTGCGATTACGACGTGGACAAGGCCCAGCGCGGCATTGTCTACATCGACGAGATCGACAAGATCTCGCGCAAGTCTGAAAACCCGTCCATCACCCGCGACGTATCGGGCGAGGGCGTGCAGCAGGCGCTGTTGAAGCTGATCGAGGGCACCGTGGCCTCGATTCCGCCGCAGGGCGGCCGCAAGCATCCGAACCAGGAATTCATCCAGGTGGACACCACCAATATCCTGTTCATTTGCGGCGGCGCTTTCGACGGGCTGGAGAAGATCATTCGCCAGCGCTCGGAAAAGGGCGGCATAGGCTTCGGCGCCGACATCAGCTCCAAGGACGACGGCAAGAGCCTGTCCATGCTGTTCCAGGAAGTGGAGCCGCAGGATCTGATCCGTTTCGGTCTGATTCCGGAACTGATCGGCCGCCTGCCGGTGGCCGCGACGCTGGAGGAGCTGGACGAGGAAGCGCTGGTCACCATCCTGACCCAGCCGAAGAACGCGCTGATCAAGCAGTACCAGAAGCTGTTCTCGATGGAGTCGGTGGAGCTGGAAGTGCGTCCGTCCGCCTTGCGCGTGATCGCCAAGCAGGCGCTGAACCGCAAGACCGGCGCGCGCGGCCTGCGTTCCATTCTGGAACGGGCGCTGCTCGACACCATGTACGAGCTGCCGTCCATGGCCGACGTGGAAAAAGTGGTGGTGGATGAAAAGGTTATCGACAAGGGCGACAAGCCGCTGTTCATCTATCGCGACAAGGACGATAAGGCGCAGTCGGCCTGATAGACCGCCGCGCTTCCGGAGACCGCCCAAACCGGGCGGTTTTTTATTTGTAGAGCCGGAAATCTGATTTAGTATGGGGGTGTTGAATTTTGTCGTCCGCCCCCCCATCTCCCAAGCATTGTTTCATAAGCAAGGTTAGGTGATATGCCGCAACCCGCAGAACTCAAAGAAGAAGCCACGCTGCCATTGCTGCCGCTGCGCGACGTGGTGGTCTTCCCCCATATGGTGATCCCGCTGTTCGTCGGCCGCGCCAAATCCATCCGCGCGCTGGAGCTGGCGATGGACGAGGGCAAGCAAATCCTCTTGGTGGCCCAGCGCTCGGCCTCCAAGGACGAGCCGTCCGCCGACGACCTGTATCAGGTCGGCACCATCGCCTCGGTATTGCAGATGCTCAAGCTGCCGGACGGCACCGTCAAGGTGCTGGTCGAAGGCCGCCAGCGCGCGATGATCGAATCGGTGGGCGAAGAGGACGAATGCTTCGTCGGCGCCTTCAAGCCACTGAGCCCGGAGGCCGAGGAATCGACCGAGACCGAGGCGATGCGCCGCGCGCTGCTCGCCCAGTTCGAGCAGTACGTCAAGCTGAACAAGAAAATCCCGCCCGAGGTGTTGAACTCGCTGGCCGGCATCGACCGCGCCGGCCGCATGGCCGACACCATCATCGCCCACTTGCCGCTGAAGCTGGAGCAGAAGCAGGAAGTGCTGGAGATGTTCGATGTGCAGCAGCGCCTCGAGCATCTGATGTCGCAGCTGGAAGGCGAGATCGACATCCTGCAGGTGGAAAAGCGCATCCGCGGCCGCGTCAAGCGGCAGATGGAAAAGAGCCAGCGCGAGTACTACCTGAACGAGCAGGTCAAGGCGATCCAGAAAGAGCTCGGCGAGATGGACGAGGTCAGCGACCTCGACGAGCTGGAAAACAAGATCAAGGCCGCCGGCATGAGCAAGGAAGGCCGCGAAAAGGCGATGTCCGAGCTCAAGAAGCTGCGCATGATGTCGCCGATGTCGGCGGAAGCCACCGTGGTGCGCAACTACATCGACACCCTGCTTGAGCTGCCGTGGAAGAAGAAGACCAAGATCAGCAAGGACGTGGCCAAGGCCGAGGAAGTGCTGGACGAGGATCACTTCGGCCTGGAAAAGGTCAAGGAACGCATTCTGGAGTACCTGGCGGTGCAACAGCGCGTCGACAAGCTCAAGGCGCCCATTCTGTGCCTGGTGGGACCGCCGGGCGTGGGCAAGACCTCGCTGGGCCAGTCGCTGGCGCGCGCCACCAACCGCAAGTTCGTGCGCATGGCGCTGGGCGGGGTGCGCGACGAGTCCGAGATCCGCGGCCATCGCCGCACCTATATCGGCTCGATGCCGGGCAAGGTGCTGCAGAACATGAGCAAGGCGGCGGTGAAGAACCCCTTGTTCCTGCTGGACGAAGTGGACAAGATGGGCGCGGACTTCCGCGGCGATCCGTCGTCGGCCTTGCTGGAGGTGCTGGATCCGGAACAGAACCACTCCTTCATCGACCACTACGCTGAAGTCGAATTCGACCTGTCCGATGTGATGTTCGTCGCTACCGCGAACTCGTTGAACATTCCGCCGGCGCTGCTGGACCGGATGGAGATCATTCGCCTCGCCGGCTACACCGAGGACGAGAAGGTCAATATCGCCACCAAATACCTGTTGCCCAAGCAGATGAAGGCCAACGGCGTGCAGGAGGGCGAGCTGGCGGTGCAGGAGTCGGCGCTGCGCGACATCGTGCGCTACTACACCCGTGAAGCCGGCGTGCGCAGCCTGGACCGCGAAATCGCCAAGATCTGCCGCAAGGTGGTGACCAGCGCCTCGCTGAAGGCCGGCAAGGCGGCCAAGGTGACGGTCAGCGGCCGCAACCTGGACAAATACCTGGGCGTGCGCCGTTTCGATTACGGCATCGCCGAGGACGAGAACCGCATCGGCCAGGTCACCGGCCTGGCTTGGACCGAGGTGGGCGGCGAATTGCTGACCATCGAGGCGGTGTCGCTGCCGGGCAAGGGCAATATCATCCGCACCGGCCAGCTGGGCGAGGTGATGCAGGAATCCATCACCGCGGCGATGAGCGTGGTGCGCAGCCGCGCGCGTTCGCTGGGCATCAAGCCGGACTTCTACGAGAAGAGCGATATGCACATCCACGTGCCGGAAGGGGCGACGCCGAAAGACGGCCCCAGTGCCGGCATCGCGATGACCACGGCCCTGGTGTCCGTCCTGACCGGCATTCCGGTGCGCGCCGATGTGGCGATGACCGGCGAGATCACGCTGCGCGGCGAAGTGCTGCCCATCGGCGGCCTGAAGGAAAAGCTGCTGGCCGCGCATCGCGGCGGGATCAAGCATGTGTTGATCCCCAAGGGCAATGAAAAAGATTTGGTTGAAATTCCCGCCAATATCAAGCATAAAATCGAAATCCATGCCGTTAAGTGGATAGACGAAGTCTTGGCCTTGGCGTTGGAGCGACAGCCGGAGCCTTTGTCGGAAGAAGAAAAGCCGGCGGAGGAGTTGCGAGCGACGCAGGAGGCAGCGCAAGGCGTGTCCGTGATGAAGCATTAAGAATCATGGCCTTAGCCGAACGTTGAATAACTTGTGTTCAAGCGGCTTTCCAGCGGGTTTGCGAAATGGCAAAATGCCCGTCAAAGCCGCTTGACACAAGGATTTCGCCCTTGCTATAAAGCAAGCGGTTTTTATCCGAATTACGTAGACCGAGAACGACGAAAGGGGACTTACGTGAACAAGTCTGAACTGATTGATGCTATTGCCGCTGAGGCCGATATCTCCAAGGCTGCCGCCGCCAAGGCGCTGGATGGCATGGTGGCTGCTGTAACCGACGCTCTGAAAAAGGGCGACACCGTGACGCTGGTGGGCTTCGGCACTTTCTACGTTGGCGAGCGCGCAGAACGCAGCGGCCGCAACCCGAAAACCGGCGAAACCATCAAGATCCCGGCAGCACGTTCGCCGAAGTTCCGTGCTGGCAAGGCACTGAAAGACGCGCTATAATTAGCGGCCTTGGCAGCCTCTAAGGGCTGGCAAGGTGTTTCGAGGGGCGTTTAGCTCAGTTGGTAGAGCGTCTGCCTTACAAGCAGAATGTCGGCGGTT